>JAGLYY010000273.1 GCA_023131935.1 Spirochaetales bacterium
TAGGCTGTAGGCTGTTAGGTTACTTCAAGCCTACTGCCTGCCTACCTAACAGCCTACAGTCTACAGTCTACAGCCTAATAGCCTTCCTACCTACAGTCTTCCCCCGAACTGCTGCCAAGGACAGCGAAACCCGGTTCACGAATTTCTGTATTCTTCAATCCATTCCTTCCAGACAGTTTCATTAACACCAACAGTTGCTTTCCTGCCATTTCTCACCACAGGTGTACGAACCAGCCGGTTATCATCCATGATCTCTTCGATAATATCGAATTCCATATATGCCATTCCACGGTCTTTATACGCTTTCGAATCCTGATCTAACAAATCTTCCCGTGAAATAGAGGGGAGAATGTTATTGAGCTCGCCGGAGCTGAAAGCCCGTTCGGACAGGTCTCTGAAGTGATATGAAATTCCACGTTCCTTAAAAAAGCGTTCAGCCTGCCGGGTACGCTTGCATTTTTTTGTGCCAAAAATCAAAATATTCATGCCTGTATAACATATCAACAGGTCGATATTTTCTCAAGCCTTATGGAGTGCCACCCGTTGCAACTAACCAAAAACTATGATACTGATAACAAATCTCACTTTTGGCGGAGGAACCATGCGCATCAAAGAATTACTTAACAGCACCCCGGACGATCAGGAGATTACCATCCAGGGCTGGATACGGACAAAACGGGATTCCAAGAACGTGGTTTTTTGTGCCATCAGTGACGGCTCCTGCATGGAAAATCTTCAGGCTGTTTTAGATAAGGAAAAGATAAACCTCGGAGACACTCTTTCCCAACTTAACACAGGCGCCGGAGTCGAGGTGACCGGAAAACTCGCAACCTCTCCCGGGAAAAATCAGCAAGTTGAGTTGTCGGTTTCTAAAATCTCGATTATCGGAGACGCTCCGGGTGAGACATATCCCCTTCAGAAGAAACGACACTCCTTTGAATTCCTTCGTGAAATCGCCCACCTCAGGCCAAGAACAAATACTTTTGGTGCAGTTGCCAGGGTCCGGAACACAATGAGTGTTGCTATTCATAAATTCTTCCAGGACCGTGGATTCCTGTATGTACACACCCCGATTATTACGGCGGTTGATGCCGAAGGCGCCGGAGAGATGTTCCAGGTTACTACCCTCCCCATTGAAGAAATGATAAAAAACGGGGACAAGATTGATTACGGGGATGATTTTTTCGGAAAACGGACCTACCTTGCCGTTACGGGGCAGCTTGAAGCTGAAGTTTACGCCATGGCCCTGCGTGATGTATATACCTTCGGCCCAACCTTTCGGGCGGAAAATTCCAATACAACCCGTCACCTTGCTGAATTCTGGATGATCGAACCGGAAATGGCATTCTGTGATATCAATTGCAACATGGATACCGCGGAAGCTTTTCTAAAATACATCATCCGTTATGTCCTCGACAACTGCGCTGAGGATATGGAGTTTTTCAATTCCTGGATCCAGAAAGGTGTCATTGAAAATCTGGAAAAGGTAATTAACTCCGATTTTGAAAGAATCACCTACACCGAGGCTGTTGATCATATTTTAAATGCAAAAGTGGATTTTGAATTTCCCGTTAAATGGGGATCTGATCTGCAGTCGGAACATGAAAAATATCTGTCCGAAAAAGTTTTCGACAGCCCGGTGATCGTCACCGATTACCCCAGGGATATCAAAGCTTTCTATATGAAGCAGAATGATGATGGCCGCACCGTCAGGGCAATGGATGTTCTGGTTCCCCGGCTTGGAGAAATCATCGGCGGAAGTGAACGAGAATCGGACCTTACAAAACTTGAACATCGGATGGAAGAAGTCGGCCTGAACACCGAAGCATACTGGTGGTATCTGGACCTCCGGAGGTTCGGCTCCGTCCCCCACTCCGGTTTCGGTTTGGGTTTCGCGCGGTTCCTGCAATACATAACAGGAATGCAGAATATCAGGGACGTGATCCCTTTCCCCAGGAATGTTAAGATGGTGGATTTTTAGGGAGGGACAAAGCTCAGACGGACAGTGCTGCCCCTCTCTTCATACTCGCAGGGCGGTCGCTGCGCGAGGTCTTCTTCATATCACCCAAAAAGCTTCAGCAACCCCATCGACAGAAACGGAACGTAGGTAATTAGCAGGACCGTAATCAGGAGTATCAGGAAAAAAGGAATAACATTCCGGTACACCTTGATAAGGGGCTCCTCGAACCGGTAGGAAGCGAGAAAAAGATTCAAACCTACCGGAGGCGTTAAATAACCCAATTCAAGGTTTGCAAGGAATATTATACCAAGGTGAACAGGATGGATACCAAAGAGTTCTCCAAGGGGAAGAATCAGCGGTACGATTACCAGTATTGCGGAGAAAATATCCATCAAACAGCCGGCAACCAGGAGGGCGAGATTCAACAACAGGAGAAACACATATTTGGAATGTATGTTTTCACCTGCCCAGGCCACAAGCTTCATCGGAATCTCCGCGTCCACCAGGTAATAGGAGAGTCCTTTTGCAACAGCAAGCAAAATTAGAATCCCCCCAATGATAGGAAGACTCTTCAAAACTACCCGGGATATATCGCGAATCGAAATATCCCGTTTAATCCATACCTCGACAATCAAAGTATATACAACCGCCACTGCTCCGGTTTCCACAAGGGTAAAAAGACCGGAAAAATAACCAACAATGATAATGATTGGTAAAAGGACCTCCCAGAAAGACTCCAAAAGGCTTCCGCCGACTTCAGACCACGTGAATTGAGCGGTCTCCTTTTTCCCCCTTCGGGCAGTAATCACTCCGTAGATAATGAGGGCGATGACCATGATAAGGCCCGGAACGATACCCCCAATGAACATACTTTTAATACTGACCTGCGCAACTACCCCGTAAAGGATAATCGGCAAGCTTGGCGGGAAAAGAAGGCCAATACTGCCTGAGGCTGTCAGCAATCCATTGGAAAACCTCTTTGAATACAAACCACTTTTTATCATTACATAGGAAAGCAGGCCTCCAAGGGCAAGAATTGTAACCCCTGACGCGCCGGTAAAGGTGGTAAAAAAGGTGCAGACCAGGATAGCTACAATCGCCATGCCTCCAGTCAGCCGCCCGAAGAGACTTCGGAAAAGATTGATAAACCGTTCGCCCGCCTTGCTTTCTGAGAGGAGAAAACCGGTAAGGGTAAAGAGGGGGATAGCCGGGATCGAGGGGTTGGTGAGCATGGTGTAAGCTTCGTTGGTGATTACTTCGAGGGCACCCCAATTTGCCGCAAAGAGAATATAAGCAACTCCACCCAAGACGATGAACAGGGGGATCCCGAAAAGCGTTCCTCCGACCAGGACAATAAAAAGGATCCAGATAATTTTACCAGCGGCAAGGTAGTAGAAATCTACCATTCCGTCCACAAACAGGGGGAGATCAAAAGTTATGGTGTAGATAATATTGACGATTGGAGGGATTGCAAGAATCACTCCCCCTATTAACCCGACAGCGGCAATTATTCGTCCTGTTCCGCTCAACCCCTTTTGAAAGATGAATCGGAACGACATCACTCCAAAACCAAGGGGCATGATAAAGGTAATAAAGCGGATGGGAATGAACCCGATAAGACGATCGGGATCGAAACCATTCAGCATCAATGACAGGGCACTCCAAAAGAAGGCCGATGAAATAGCTACCGAGATAAAGGTGGTGGTGTTCTTAACGATGCTCCGTAAGGGTTCCTTCAAAGAATCAATCCCGATAGAGAGTGAAAGGTGGTCATTCTTCCTGGATGTAATCATTCCGCCGGTGAACGCAACCCAGAGAACCGCATGGTACATGTAATCTGTGGACGCCGGGATTCCCGTTCGGAAGAATAAGCGTAAAATAATCTCCGTGGTGGGAATAAGAGCAAGTATGATGAGTGACGCTACCGCAACAAAGTCTTCAATTCTCCGGGCCGCGGACGGCAGGTTCACTTTAATCATTCATGCTCCTGTATTCTTCCAGATAAGATAAGAATTCTTTGTAAATCTCCCGGGTAAAAGTAACCCCTGCCAACCGGGAAAACGATTCATATGCCAGTACTGTCCATCGTTCTGTGACCTCGCGGCTTGGTTCATGGATAACAAGGCCATGTTCTTTCATAATAGTCAGGGCTTGTTTTTCCGTCTCAAGAACATCTTCATTTAAAGAGAGGAGAATCCGTTTTGCTGCTTCTTTAAACTCTTCATGGTACTCTTCCGGTATTCTTGCCCAGGTCCTGTTGGAAATGATTAATCCTCCAACAACAGGGGTTATTTTCAAGTTCAGCATATTGGGGGCAAGGGCAAACCATTGCTGTGCGGCCGCAAGGAGCGGGGGAGCATAAAAGGCTTCTATCATTCCGGTCTGAAGGCCGGACATCACCTGGGGTTGTGTGAGAGGGATGACCCGGAACCCCATGGTCTTTAAGACCTGTTCCATCTCCGGTTCTTCATGGAAAACCCGGAATTTCTGTGATTGAAGATCCTCAGGAAAATTGACCTGCTGTTTTGAGAAGATATTGACCCAGCCGGCCATGTCAAACGCTGCCAGGGCAAACCCCTTCTCATCAAGGAGACGAGTCCATTCAGGAAGCATTCGCTCTGCAACGTATTTGAATTCTTCCTCAGATTGAATTGTCAAAGGCAGGGCCATGGTCATAAGATCACTGTCAATCTTATTCAGCCCGACAGTGGTTAACACCACCCCCTGAAGCTGCCCAATCCTCACCTTCCGGATCATGTCGGCCTCCCCACCAGCTATTCCACCAGGAAAGATCTTTACGGTTATCCGGCCGCCGGAAATTCTGTTCCATTCCTCGCCGATTTCCCGTAAAGCCGTGTCATAGGGGGTCCCCACCGGCGCCAGGCTCCCTATTTTCAACGTGAGCCCAAAAGCCTGAAAAGGGAGTACAATGAAAAGCCCCATAAGTATTATTATTCGAAAGTTATTTATTTTCAGCATACTAATCCTGCTTCATTCTCCTTACTCGTTGTGCTATCTATTTTCTTTCCGGTACTCCTCAAGGAGACCGGTCATCTCTTCATATAATTCCCTGGAAAAAAAGTCCCCCGCGGCCTTATCAATGGCCTCATGCATAACGCTGACCCAGGCGGCTTCGGCATCTGAGGAAACCTCGGTAATAATGAGACCGTTTTCCAGCATTACCTTGAGAGCCATCTCCTCTAACACATGGATCTCATCGACCAGAGATTCGGTCATCTTTTTCGCCACCTCTATTAGTTCTTCCTGGAGATCTTCAGGAATTCGCTGCCAGGTACGGGTGCTTATCACTAATGCGCCAATGAGGGGAGCAAAAGTCATATTGTGCATATAATTGGCAACGGCAAACCACTGGGAAGCAGCAGCCATGATCGGTGAAGTATAACAGGCCTCAACCATCCTTGTCTGCAACCCTGTTAAAACAAAATTTGCTTCTGTGGGAAAAGTTCTAAACCCTATAGCCCGGAGGACTTGCCCCATTTTCGGTTCATTGAGAGGTGCCGACATTTTCAGCTTCATCATATCCTCGGGATATTCAACTCTGGATGTTGTAAAAAAATGGACCCAGCCCACAGGCTGCCAGATAATAAGAACGAACCCTTTTTCCTCCATCAGGGAACGATAAATATCATCCATCTCGTTGAGAAGATAGGTAAGCTCCTCATTTGTCCGGACTGTCATTGGGAGTTCAAGGATTAGAAACTCCGGATTTAGATAGATCAGTCCAATATTTGATAAAACCGCTCCCTGGAGTTGACCAATCCGGACCTTACGAATCATATCCGGTTCATTCCCTGCTATACCACCGGGAAAGATTTTCAGTTCCACTCTACCGGCAGATATCCGGGACCATTCTTCTGCGAGCTCCCGGAGACTCCTGTCCCATGGGGTGCCAAGCGGCGCTCCACTTCCAATCTTGAGAGTAAGAGCTGGAAGATCACCCAGCACAAGAAGGCACAAAAACAGAAGAACTACATGTCTTTTCATCTCCATTTCCACTCCAGAAAAAAAGATTACATAAGAAACCGGTCTTCAATCGTATCCAGCAGCCACGCTGCTTTTCGCTGTGCGATGGTATTTAACAATCGGTTCTCAGGGGAAGCATCAACATCTATTTCCAGGGCTTTATTAAGAAGGGCTTTATACTCTTCGATATCCTGGGTCTTCACCGAAACCGATTCCGCGAGAGCCACATGGGGACCGGCTTTTTTATTTTCAGAAAGCTCAACGGCCCTCTCATAGTGAAACCGGGCTTTCTCTACAGGGGTGCTTACCCCATTCTGCCTGTAATATTCCGCAAGAAATCTCTTAACTGCATCATCTTCCGGGGTAAGAGTGGGCCTAAACATCATTTCTACCGGTAAGGACCCGTAGAGAGAAATAAAAATATCATGGAGAGATCCTTGCCCATATTCCTCATCAAGTTCTAGAGCTTTTACCAGAAGGGCTACTGCCTTTGGAATGGTGATTGTGAGGCTCATGTCAAAAATATCAGTAGAAATTGCCCCGAACCAGCCGGCCCCAGCCCAGTAGAGGTATTCCACATCCTCATCAGTCATAACTGACAGGGCCTCTTCGAACCGGTCTTCGTCGAGGGTTTGCCGGAAACCGGGATGCCGAAGTTCGAGGGCTTTAAGTACATATTCCCGTCCCCGGAGGTACAATTTTTTAGCACGCTGGTATTCCAGGGCCTGTCTCCGGAATTCTGAGTCCCCAAGCATTGTCGCGGGGGAATACACAAAGGCATTTGCGTAAGAGATAAAAGCAGTTCCTGTTACGAGAAGCAGAGATTCATCGTCCGGATCCTGTTCCAAAAGGGCTTCATACATCTTCATGGCAAATGGCAGGGCATCGGCTATCAGTTCCGGATCGTCATCTCCGGTAAAGAGCGTCCCCCCCCCGGTGGAGGTAAGAGCATTGGAGACCATCCTGATTGCCATTTTATTAATCGAACAGGAAAAAAGTAGTGGAAGAATGCAAAAAACAAAAATAATAAACTTCTTCGTCTTCATAGACTTATCATTATGGAAAACTGGTGAAAAATCAAGTTATTCCTGTCGCTGCCTATGTTGGATTTCCCGGTCAAAAGCATTCGCGAAAGCCTGGATTTCCCGCTTTCCGTGAATGCTGTTTTTTTCATACTGGAGCCCCGCCTCACGAAATTCCATCATAGCGTTTCGCAGACTCAAGCGCTCTCCAATGTTCTCAGTTGTAAAGGTGCCACCACGATCATCCAGTACGAAAAGCCCCTTCTTAACCAGTGAGGCAGCCAGAGGGATATCCCGGGTAATTGCCAGGTCACCTTTTTCCGCATGTTCGGTGATGTAATCGTCCGCGGCACCCTCTCCAGGGGGCACCTGTACCTGGAAAACATACTCTGATTCTGAAAACGGCAATTTCCTGTCAGCGACAAAAACCGTCGCGATCATCCGCTTAACAGCAGCTCTGAGAATTATTTCCCGGATTGAAATGGGACAGGAATCTCCATCAACCCATAGAGTGAATTGACTCACGGTGCGGCAGCCCGGAACAATGTTCCTTTCCCTCGAAGGTGATATTTTTCCGTTCGGGCTTCAACAAGCAGACTCTGCCCCTTTGCGACAGGAAGGCTTCCCCCATCCCACTGAATAATGATTTCCCCGGCAGTACAGAGTAGTATTTCCAGAGTATCAGGAACCGGAAATTCCCCCTCACCATCCAGCCGGATTCGTGCCAATTGGAAATCGGGAACCGGGGTCAGGTAGATCTCCGTACCCCGCCCTGATGCTTCAGGCTTACAGATCTGAACAGAAGCCCCATGATAATCAAGAGTTTTCAACAGTTCCGGGATATCTACATGTTTCTTCGTCAATCCGCCACGGAGAACGTTGTCTGAATTGGCCATGAGTTCCACGCCGGTTCCTTCCAGATAGGCATGAAGAACTCCAGCCTTGAGAAAAAGGGCCTCTCCGGTCTTAAGTTTCACCAGATTCAGGTACAGCGGGGCTAATACACCAGGATCTCCCGGATACTTACTTTTCAGCCTCCGGATCCAATTACCCGCATCCCCTCTAAGTTCTCCTGCCATCTGAATCATCCGATTCAATTCTTCCGGGTCCATGGACAGGATGCTTTTATAGAATATTTTAAGTGAATCAGGGTCCCTGTGCTTATCCAGAGAATCCAACAGGCTAAGATGATAATCACCGCCAATTGCCCTGAAGTTTTTGATTATTTCATCGAAGGGGCGAAAACCACGGAGAGCCCAGAAAGATTCCAGAGCGCAGAGGATCTCCGGCTTATGATTCGAATCCCGGTAATTCCGCTGAAAGGCGTCAAGAGGAATGCCCTGCAGGTTTTCCCGATGAAACCCCTCTTCAGCCTGGGATTTTGAAGGATGAGCCTGTATCGACAGGGGTTCCTCCGCGGCAAGTACCTTAAAGAGGAAAGGAATAGATTGGCCAAAGGTTTTCGCCACCTTTCTCCCAAGGACCCCTTCGGGATTTTTCTTTATATGATCGATCAGTGACACTATACCCTCGGGAGTTACCACTTTCGAAGGAGCCTTCGGATGGGCTCCCATCCATAATTCGGCCTGAGGTTTCTCGGCGGCGTTTGAAATACCAAGGAAACCTGGTATTGCCGTTTTACTTCCCCAGGGATACTCCTGCACTGAATTGACAAGTCGGAAGATACTCATACCTCAAATGTAGTGGGAAGCGCACCTTAGGTCAATGAGGTTCTTGACCTGAGGACAGCCGGAACTCTACTATGTGTAGGAAGGAGAGATACAAATGAGCAGCTTCGAAGACACCGGTCTATTTCTGCAATCATCAGACGCAAAGGTCCTCTTCGGGGAACTCTACGGCCCTGAGAATATCACTGCAC
>JAGLYY010000274.1 GCA_023131935.1 Spirochaetales bacterium
AATAACGTTACGATTATTTCCGAAGGATACCCGGATCCTTTCACCCTTTCCCTCGACAACCTTTCCCCGGGAAAGGATGAGGAAGGCAGCACCACTGCCCTTATCCGGGGAATCGCGGCCTTTTTTCAGGAATCCGGATACCATATTGGAGGGTTTACCGCGGTCCTGTCGAGCAATGTACTCCCGGGCTCCGGGTTAAGCTCCTCCGCCTCTATTGAGGTGCTCATCGCCGGAATCTTCTCCCACCTCTTCAACGGGGGAGAGGTCCACAAATTGTTTCTCGCGGAAGCCGGACAGTTTGCTGAGAACCGGTATTTTGGAAAACCCTGTGGTTTAATGGATCAGATCGCCTGTGCCTGGGGAGGAATCGTGGCCATCGATTTCAAGGATCCATCGAAACCCCATATTGAAGAAATTCATTCACCCTTATCCCTAGAGGGTTATGACCTCGTGGTACTTGATACCGGAGGGAACCACGTTGACCTCACTCCCGACTATGCGGCTGTCCCCTGGGAAATGAAGGCCCTGGCGAAAACCCTTGGCAAGGAAACCTGCCGGGAGTTGTCTGAGAAGGAGGTGTTTTCTCAGATTTTCCGGCTCAGGAAGCAGGTGGGAGACAGGGCAATTCTCCGGTATTTCCATTTTATTGATGAAAACCGGAGAGTTGGGGAGCAGTCAAGATCATTGAAAGAGGGGGATATGGAAAGATTTCTTTCCCTCGTACAATCTTCCGGAGACAGCTCATGGAAACTTCTTCAGAACACCTATTCCCCAGGTACACCGGAAAAACAGGGTATTCCCCTCGCCCTCGCTCTTTCAAAAAAAATCCTCAAAGGGAAAGGCGCCTGCAGGGTCCATGGCGGCGGATTCGCTGGAACAATACAGGCTTACGTGCCAAAAGATCAAACCCGGGAATACCGCGGGAGTATGGAAAGTGTTTTCGGAGCGGGTTCGGTTACCACTTTAAAAATCAGAGAGGCGGGGATTATTTCCCTGACCTGTTCCTGATCCATATCAATCCAAAAGCAAGTCCTGAAATTGAAGCTAAAGACCCCGCGCAGAGAATGCCGGGGATGATGACTTGAAGCTATTCTCATATTATAATAGCCTGAAAAAAGAGATATTTAGGTTGCTCAAAGATGATAGCAAAGGATATTTATGAACACTGACCTGTCATTTATTACAAACGAAGACAATCAAAGTCTTAAAGAAAGATTTGAAGTCCTTATTAAGGATACGTCTTTTTTTGATTGTCTTGTAGGATACTTCTACTCAAGCGGGTTTCACGCCATCTACCCATCCCTGGAAAGCACAGAAAAAATCAGAATCCTGATTGGCATCAGCACAAGCAGACAAACTTTCGAAATGATGGAAAAGGCAAATAAACCAACTAAACAAACATTTGATTTCTCTCACGCCGAAACCAAGCAGGAAGTTGAAAATCTTGTTCAGATAGAAATGGCAGATTCTGAGGACAACAGAAATGTTGAAGAAGGGGTACACAAATTCATAGAATGGATCAGAAACA
>JAGLYY010000275.1 GCA_023131935.1 Spirochaetales bacterium
GCTATTAGGCTGTAGGCTGTTAGGCTATTAGGGTTTACGCATTGATCGAAGCAGGGCTCCTAAAACCTTTTCTGTCTTCACAATTTTTAATTCACAGCCGGAAATATCATATTTGAGAGGTCAACCCATATATTTCTTCCATGGGGATTTCTCTGGTTTCCCGATAGATCAGGAGCACCACTTCGTCAGCCAATCCTACCTAATAGCCTACAGTCTATCCACCTACAGCCTTCTCAAATTGTATCTTGCCCCAGAGGAAGGAAATGGGTACTATTTCTATAACAGGAGAGGGTATGTCAGATTTCAGATCGCCGGACAATTCCGATGGTGAACTTCGGGAAGAGATTATTGAAGAGGTTAAGGAACCGTCCATGTACCGGGTGGTTCTTCATAATGATCACTACACCACCATGGAATTTGTCGTCGATATTTTAAAAACAGTATTCCATAAGGTTGTAGCGGAAGCAACGAAAATTATGCTGGATGTCCATAATAAGGGGGCGGGAATTGTCGGTGTTTTTACCTACGATGTGGCCGCCACCAAGATCTCCCAGGTTCAGCATATGGCGGAATCCGCGGAGTTTCCTCTCCGATGTTCCATGGAGAAAGTCTGACGATGCAGATAAGCCCTGATCTTCAAGGAGTTATTCATGCCGCGTACCTCGAAGCAAAAGACCGCGGGAATGAATACCTGACCCCGGAACACATCCTCTACGCGTCACTCTATTATGAGGAGGGGATCCGCATCCTCGAGGGGTGCGGGGCCGATGTCGATAGTATCAAAAAGGACCTCGAAAAACACCTCTCTACAATGATTCCCTCTATCGAAGCTGGAGAACCAACCCAGAGTCTGGGTTTCCAGACTGCTCTGGAGGAGGCGGTATTTCACACAGAAACCTCTTCCAAGGAGATTGTGGATATTGGGGATATCATAGTATCGATTTTTAACCTGGAAGAATCTTTTGCCTCATTCTTTTTACGAAAAGCGGGAATCACCCGGTATACACTTATAAGGGAGGTGAGCCGGGAAACCTTTGATGATGGGGATTCCCTGGATTTCGATGAAGAGTCTCCCATGGGTTTCCAGAGAGATTTTCCGAATGATAAGGAATTGGAAGAGGGGGAAGAGCTTCATGAGATCGGAGGACCTGTCCCGGCGGGGACTCCCGGCAAACGGCGGCAAAGCGCGCTCCAACGTTTTAGCCGGGACCTGACAGCCCTCGCTGAAGAGGGGAAACTTGAGCCCCTCATCGGTCGGGAAGATATCCTTGAACGGATGATCCAGGTCCTCTGCCGGAGACTCAAGAATAATCCGGTTCTTGTGGGAGATCCGGGAGTGGGCAAAACAGCTATGGCCGAAGGGCTTGCCCAGCGGATTGCCGGCGGTACCGTGCCGAAGTTGCTGAAAGGATACCGGTTGTTCCTCCTCGATATGGGAAGCCTCATTGCCGGAACCCGTTACCGGGGGGATTTTGAAGAACGGATGAAGCAGGTTCTGAAGGAGCTTGAGTCACGGGAAAACGCGATCCTTTTTATTGATGAAATCCATACTATAGTCGGCGCCGGTGCCGTCTCGGGGGGAGCCATGGATGCCTCCAACCTCCTTAAACCTGCCCTTGCCTCCGGGAAACTGCGATGTATTGGATCTACAACATACGACGAACTGAAGAAATTCTTTGATAAAGACCGGGCCCTTTCCCGCCGCTTCCAGAAGATCGAGATCCCCGAACCAACCATCGAGGAAACGGTTGCTATCCTTGAAGGACTCAAGGAGCGCTACGAATCCTATCATGAGGTAACTTATACAGCTGAGGCCATTACCGCGGCTGTTGCTCTTTCGGACCAATACATCAACGACCGCAACCTTCCCGATAAGGCGATTGATGTGATGGATGAGGCTGGGGCCTACATGCGAATTCTCACCTACCGGGGAGAATCCCCCGAGGGGGAAAAACCGGTTATCGATGAACATTGCGTTGAAGGGGTGATTTCAAAAATCGCGAAGATACCGGAGAAAAGCATTTCAGTATCTGAGGTGGAAAAACTTGAGACCCTCGAATCGGACCTGGAAAAGCGGATCTTCGGCCAGCAGGGGGCCATCGAAGAGGTGGTTGAGGCGGTAAAGCGGAGCAGGGCCGGATTCCGGGACCCGGACAAACCGGTAGCCTCGTTCCTCTTTGCCGGGCCCACGGGGGTAGGGAAAACTGAACTGGTAAGGCAGCTTGCCGACCTCCTCGGCATTCCCCTCCATCGCTTTGATATGAGTGAATACCAGGAAAAACATACAGTCTCCCGTCTTGTAGGTTCTCCCCCGGGATATGTAGGTTATGAAGAGGGGGGATTGTTAACCGACGCAATCAGGAAAACCCCCCACGCGGTCCTTCTTCTCGATGAGATCGAGAAAGCCCATCCCGACATCTATAATATTTTGCTGCAGATGATGGATTACGCCACCGTTACCGATAACGCCGGCAGGAAGGCCGATTTCCGGAATGTGATAATCATTATGACCTCCAACGCGGGGGCCCGGGAACTTGGTTCCAGCCTCATCGGCTTCGGTGAGCGTCAGATGGAGGAGGGGGCTGTGGACGCTGCTGTCCAGAGAATCTTTGCCCCGGAATTCCGGAACAGGCTTGATAAGGTGGTAACCTTTAAGCGGCTGGATATGAAAATTGTTGAGCGGATCGTACTGAAAGAAATAGATGTTTTCCGGGAACAGCTAAAAGAGAAGGGGGTTACCCTTGATGTACCGGAGGACTGTATAACTCATCTGGCAGAACAGGGTTACTCTCCGGAGTTCGGAGCACGGAATATAGGCCGGCTGGTTCAGGACAAGATTAAAACCTTTTTCGTCGACGCGGTCCTCTTCGGGGACCTAAAAAACGGCGGCCACGCAGTCACGGAATTGAAAAATGGGGAAGTACATATTCAGGTTTCCAAAGAGGCTTAATGGGATCTCCTTTCCCCTGGCTCGACGAGTCGGACGATTTTCAGTTTCCTCTGCCTGAAACTACCAGTGAAGAGGGGATTATTGCGATGGGGGGAAATCTCTCCCCCGGAATGCTACTTTCCGCCTACCGCCGGGGTATATTCCCCTGGTTTTCCCCTGGTGATCCAATTCTGTGGTGGTGCCCCGATCCCCGGTTTGTCCTTTTTCCTGGGGAACTCCATGTATCAAAATCAATGAGACGATTTTTAAAGGAGACTCATCTTTTGGTTACCCTGGATACCGATTTTTCCGGAGTCATTAAGGGGTGCTCGGAAGCACCGAGGCCCGCGCAGGATGGCACCTGGATTTCGAAGGAGATGGAGAAAGGCTACAAAGAACTTCACAATCTCGGGTTTGCCCATTCGGTTGAGATCCGGGATGGAAACGAGCTTGCGGGGGGGCTCTACGGAGTTTCTCTGGGAAAGTGTTTCTTTGGTGAATCGATGTTCGCGAAGAAGCCGAATGCTTCGAAGTTTGGGTTTATCCTTTTCATTAACGCGTTAAAAGCCCGGGGTTTCTCCCTGATCGACTGCCAGGTCTACACCCCCCACCTTGAGACCCTGGGGGCCCGTTTAATTCCCCGGGAAGAGTTTCTACCCTTACTCGAAAAAAATCTTTCCTTCCCGACCCTGCGGGGTAAGTGGACGGAAGAGATTCCGCTGTAATTCAGGCCGTCCC
>JAGLYY010000276.1 GCA_023131935.1 Spirochaetales bacterium
GTTCATACCGCTATACATTCTTAGTGCATTAGATGGGTAATACACTAAGACGGAGGTTGTGTATGATAGATATCAAAGATCTCTCCTTTCGGTATGACAAAGCCCCCCTTTTCAGGGAGCTTTCGTTATCCGTTACTGAAGGGAACATCTATGGTTTGCTTGGCAAGAATGGGGCGGGGAAAAGTACCCTGCTGAAACTGATGGTGGGGATGTTGGAGCCTCAGGAGGGGACCCTGAGGGTGATGGATCGGAACGCAAGAGACCGGTCGCCGATGGTTCTCGCTGAAATCTTCTATCTTTCGGAAGACATTTCGGTGCCAACAATGACAGCCCGGGAATATGAGATGGTTTATGCCCCTTTCTACCCGAGGTTCCGGGATGAGGATTTTAAACGGTATTGCGAAGAGTTTGAGCTTGATGAAGAAAAAAAGCTCACCAATTACTCCTATGGGCAGAAGAAGAAATTCCTGCTGGCCTTTGGACTGGCTACCGACAGCGGGATGCTTATCCTCGATGAGCCGACCAACGGCCTGGATATCCCCTCAAAAAGTCAGTTTCGCCGGCTTGTGGCAGAGGCGATGTCCGATACCCGGACAGTAATCATTTCGACCCACCAGGTTCGGGATGTGGAAAATCTCATCGATCCGGTAATCATCATTGAGGATGGGCATATCATTTTCCATGAGACCATGGAACAGGTGACCGGAAAGCTCAAGGTCGAACAGGTTTCGGAAGAACCTGTCGTCGGGTCCGTTCTCTATTCGGAGCAATCTCTTAGAGGTTACACCGTTGTGAAGAGGAATGATGGAGAAGAACCGGGAACAATCGATCTTGAAACTCTGTTCCAGACAGTAATTTCGAGCCGCAAAGAAGTACGGGAACTCTTCAGTAAAGAGGGTAAAGGGGGAGTAGCATGAAAATTGAATTTAACGCCAGACGTTTTGGCCTGTTACTGAAAAAGGATGCCTTTTCGGTGTACCGAACCGCCGCGGTCTCGGCTATGGCTGTCTCCCTGGTGGTAATACTTATTTCGCTCATTTCTGTGTGGTCAGGAGATATCGATCCGGCATTTCATCAGATTTTTTTCCCTACGATACTTATTTTGGGAGGATTTATTGTAACAAGCAGGGTTTTCATCGATATGCATTCCAGCAAGACTATCCACGACTGGATGATGCTTCCCGCGTCTCTACTGGAAAAACACCTTTCCAGGCTGCTGGCCTCTACGATACTCTGGATCCTGGGGGCCCTGGTTGGGTATTCGATCATCTCTCTGGTTTCTGAAGGGCTGAATGGGCTCATCTTTGGCAGAGGCCATCTCTTGTTCAATCCTTTCGCGATAGAAATCTGGAAAACAATTCCTTACTATCTCGTTACCCAGTCAATATTCTTTCTTGGCGCCGCGTATTTCCGGAAAAACCACCTGATAAAAACGGTACTCATATTAGCACTTTTTGCCCTGGTCCTGGCACTTGTTATAGCCTTACTGGGAAGAGTAGTTTTCTGGGATTACTTCAGTGGTTTCTTTATCCCAAAGGAATCAATGCGTATAGGTACTACTGGTGGACCCGCGCAAGGGGCGCAAATCGAATCATTCTTGCAGGTAATGTCGGTGATTGGAAAAACCCTGTACTGGGGGATTCTTGCCCCGCTCTGTTGGTTCCTCTCCTACCTTAGAATAAGAGAGCAGGAGGTCCGGTATGCAGTTTAAACAGGGTCTGCCGATTTATAGGCAGATAGCGGATCACATGAGTGAACAAATCCTCCTGGGGCACTGGGAGGATGGAGAGAGGATCCCTTCGGTTCGGGAATTAGCGGTGAACCTGGAGGTAAACCCCAATACGGTAATACGGGCGTATGGTTATTTACAGGAGGAAGAGGTGATTTATAACAAACGGGGAATAGGTTATTTCGCGGCTGAGCAGGCTGCAGACAAGATCCGTGGGATAAAAAGGAAAGAGTTTGTTGTCCTAAGACTCCCGGAGATATTCAAGACTTTGGAACTTCTTGGGATCGATATGGATGAATTGGGGAAGTTGTTTCAGAATTATAAGCTGAGAAAGGAGGCATCATGAAACAGAGTAATAAAGTGCTCCTTGTAGCGGGGATTATTGGAATCTGTATTATCTTAGGGTTCCTGATCGCTGCCCGGATTTTCATTGATTCTGTTGAGAAGAATATTGGTTATGATACTCTGGAAATAAAGACAGGCAGCGGGTTGGTAACCCTGGAAGGATCGGACTTCGGCTTCGATAACTTTTCCTCTATCAATACCGAATACTCCTGGGATTTGGTAATCCGGCAGGGTGATTCCTATGATCTCACAATTATAATCCCGGAGGAGCTTAAGGAATACCTGAAAGTGAGGAAAGAGGGAAAAACCCTCTACCTCAGTCTGCAACCGCGACTCAGAAGTTTTAATGGGACATTGAGGGCGGAAATAGTGATGCCCATGTTGACAGAACTTCAAACCAGTGGGGCTGCATCAGTACGCATCAAAGGATTTACCGGGAAGAATCTCGAGATAGAGTCTTCAGGGGCTTTCGATCTTAAGGGCGCGGATTCCTCTTTCGAGGACCTTTCTCTCGAAAGCTCCGGGGCCGCGAATATTGATTTATCTGGTGTTCCGGTTAAAAACGCAAGGATAGAGTTGAGCGGAGCGGGAAATATTAAACTCCGGATGAACGGAGGTGAACTCACCGGAGCGTTAAGCGGTGCCTGTAATCTTGTTTATTCCGGAACAGTGTCACTTCAACAGATAGAATCAAGCGGATTGTCCAGTATCAGGC
>JAGLYY010000277.1 GCA_023131935.1 Spirochaetales bacterium
TAGTATTTAAACCCGCTGTCCCCGATAAACTCCCTGAGGATTGAGTGGGATGGCACATACTTTGCCGGTATAGGGAGAAAGTTTTCCAGGAAACTGGTAAGCCGTACCGCTTCGGCATAATTTTCATCCATGGGTTTAACGGTTCGCAGGAGAATTTCAGCGTGGGTTTTCAGGACCCCCAGTTCGTAATCCAGGGCAGAATTAAAGGCGGTGTCGGCGTTGTTCTGGAAGGGGAAAATATTCCGGTTTTCTCCCCGCCGTACCGAAGGCCACATGGAAAAAGTCCTTTGGGCGCTTGCCCCCCGGAACTGGAAGTCCCGTACCAGTCTCCGAAGCAGCCGGTTATCGGTAGTTGGGATCCGGCTGTGATCATCCAGATTCAACTGAGTAAGGGCGGATACGTAGATCTGGAATTTCTGCTTCTTTGGTACCAGAGGAGTAAGCTTGTTATTCAATCCATGAATCCCCTCCATGAGGAGGATATTCCGGCTATCGAGTGTCAGGGGTTTCCCTTTGTCCTTCGGCCTTCCTGATTTAAAGTCAAAAATCGGGACCGCAACCTCCTCCCCCCGGAATAATTTGATAAGATGTTCATTGAGCTGCTCTACATTGATCGCTTCGAGGGATTCAAAGTCCAAATTTCCCTCTTCATCCATTGGTGTACGTTCCCGCGGCAGGAAATAATCATCCAGAGAGATAATAACCGGATTAAACCCCAGAACCTGAAGTTGGGTGGAGAGTTTTTTTGTAAAGGTGGTCTTTCCGGAGGAGGAGGGACCGGCAATGAGTACGATCCTGACTGAATCCATTCGGTCATGAATCATATCGGCGATCTGCCCTATCTTTTTGTTATGAAGAGCTTCTGCTATTTCAATAAACTGTTTTATTTTATTTGACGCGGTTTGTTCGTTCAGTTGGCCGACACTCTGGATATTGAGAATCTTGCCCCAGGTCTTGTACTCCTGGTAAATTGAAAAGAGGATTGGAGCATCTTCGAAGGGGGAGATTTTATTCAGGGCATTTGAACGGGGATGCCGGAGGAGAAACCCATATTCATATTTCATGAGTTCAAAATGTTTGAGGACCCCTGTCGAAGGCACAAGGGGGCCGTGGGACAGATCCATGTATCCATCACATTCGTACATGGGGATTTTCTGATTGTTCCGGTATTCCAGAAGCCGGCAGGTATTGGGCTGCCGGGACTCTTTCAGGTAATCCAGGGCATTCTGATAGGAGATTACCTGCCGAATGATAGGAAGGTCCTCTTCTACCAGTTCCTTCATGGCATTTCTAAGTTCTCTGATGTCTTCTCCGGTTACGGCATTATAATCACCAAAATAATAGTAGTAACCATCGCCGAGGGAATGGCCAATAATTAGCCGCTTTTCCGGGAAGAGCCTGCTTGCCGCGATGGAGAGGAGAAAGCTCAAGGATTGCCGGTAGATACGCAGTCCATTGGCGCTTTCAACGGTAATCGGTTTTATACCGGCGTTAACCTCGACCTTGAAGCTTAAGGAGGTAATGTCGTTGTTAACAAGAGCTCCGATAATGGGATACTCGCTATCCTGGAATTCAGGTTCGGTAAAAATCGTACTGATACGGGTCCCATAGGGAACATCAATGGTTCTTCCGGAGGGAAGAGTTGCTTTTATTTCTTGCATATGGGCACCTCAAACATCATATTGTATAGCAGAGCAGGGAAAAAAGACAGGGAAAAGTTCAAAAGTGATCGGCACGAACAGTCTCAACTCTTTTCTGAAGGAGAAAACAGGTATCCCGCTCCCCGGATATTGCGAAAATAGATCGGATGCGCGGGATCGGGCTCGAAATACTTTCTCAGCCGCACTATGAAATTATCCACTGTCCGGGTCTCGATCACAGGTGTGGTCTGCCAGACATTCTCCAGCAGTTCCTTTCGGGAAACAACCCGTTCGGCATTATCAATAAGGTACCCGAGCAGCATCGCTTCAAGGGGGGTTAGCCTTATGATCTGCCGGCCTGCAGTACCGGTCAAGGTGGAAAAATCAATCTCATTTTCTCCAAACCGATACACATCAGCAGATCCAGGTACCTTCCTGTACCACTTCTTTCTCTTCAGCATTCCGCGAACACGTAAGAGAAGCTCTTTCAGGTGGAATGGTTTGTTTAGATAATCATCAGCCCCGACCTCCAGACCTTGAATTCTGTCGGCAGATGAAGTGCGGGCGGTGAGAATGAGAATTGGGACCTGGGGAGAACGCTCTCGTATTCGTTCCGCCACCGCGAACCCATCCAGGTGGGGAAGCATGATATCAAGAATAACCAGGTCGATAGTTTGAGCATCAAAACGCTCCACCGCTTCCACTCCGTCCGCGGCCCGTATAACACGATACCCCTCTTCCGACAGATTGTACTCCAGGCCGATTGCCAGTGTTTCTTCATCTTCTACGAGCAGAATGGTGCTTGTACTGTTATTGTCTGTTTCCATGCTATCCGTTTTTCCCCTTGCGATACACGGGCAGCTCGATTTTAAAAGTTGTCCCTTTATCCCTGCCCCCACTGACCACATTCACCCTGCCTTTATGCTGCCCCACAATCTCTTTCACCCAATAGAGTCCCAATCCTGTACCTTTCACGTTTGGACTGTCCGGGTTGTACAAACGCCGGAACTTCTGAAACACCTCCTTCTTCTCCTTTTCAGGGATGCCGATACCCCGGTCTGTCACTTCGATCGTGAATCGTTTGGCGGTGCAGCTCAGGGTGATGGTGAGGTGTACAGGTTCTACACTATATTTCATCGCATTATCGAAGAGATTATTTAATACCACTTTGAGGGCGCTGCGATCCGCTTTACAGGTACAGGGCGCTTTTCCCCTTATTTCAACGGCCCCCGCAGGAAGCTGAAATTGCTCTACCGCTTCCTCTACCAGGGTGTACACAAGTGATTCGGCCTGATGAAGTGCGTGATGAAAAACCTTCTTTTTATCTTCCAATCCGGAGATTTCCAAAATTGAGTTGATCAGGGTACCGAGACGCCGGGCGTCCTTAATCATCAACTCAATGAACTCTTCCTGTTTTGGGCGGGGGACATCCCGGGCTTTCAAGGTTTCAAGGTAGAGTTGAATAGAAGCCAGAGGTGATTTTAATTCATGGCTTACGTTTGCGATAAAATTGTTGTACCTCTTTGTGACCTTCAACTGTTCGTTCAGTTTCATAAACATGATCGACATACCCGTAGCCACAGCTACCAGCAGGACGATACCGCCGACAAGAACAGTGATGTTCTTTGCGTTGAAGACAAATTGCGGGGATATCTTCCCGCCTACCTCGATAATAATCATGTAGTTGAAAACGTACCAGTAAATCCAGAGTCCGAGTAGGGCAGACCATGCGAACAGGGCGAGTGAAAATATGATAATCGGATTCAGCAGACGCGTCTTCTTCATTCTGAGAGTCTATTGTACCTCATTTAAAGGGTTTTACACTTCTTTTACATTGGCTTTAGGAAAATCGCTCTATAGTAGTAATAGCACATTTATCGATATGAGTGAAAGCTGTAAAGCATACAAGGAGAAAAAAGATGAAGATCCTGTTGATCTCCCCCGAAACACCCAACACTTTCTGGAGCTTTAAGAGCTCTCTGAAGTTCATCTCAAAGAAATCGTCTGAACCGCCTTTGGGCCTGTTGACCGTTGCTGCTTTACTGCCGGCACTCTGGGAGAAAAAATTCATCGACATGAATGTTGCATACCTTAAAGAAAAGGATATTCTCTGGGCGGACTATGTGTTTATAGGTGGAATGGACATCCAGAAAGAATCCTTTCAAAGGGTAGTGGCACTGTGTAATCGCCTTGGGGTCAAGGTTGTGGCAGGGGGACCCATGTGTACGATAAACCACGAGCAATTTAAAGGTGTGGACCATTTTATTCTAAACGAAGCGGAGATTACTCTGCCCAGGTTCCTCGAGGATTTAAAAATGGGATTCCCGAAACCACTGTATACCACTGATGAGTATCCCGATATCTCACGGACCCCGATTCCTCTTTGGGGTCTTCTGGAAATGAAAAAGTATGCCACCATGGATATTCAATACTCCCGCGGCTGCCCTTACGACTGCGAGTTTTGCAGTATCACTGCCCTCTATGGACGGCGTCCCCGCACCAAGGATACCGATCAACTATTGAGGGAATTGGAGAGCCTGCGCCAGGCAGGGTGGAGCAGAGCGGTCTTCATTGTAGATGACAACTTTATTGGTAACATAAAGAAATTGAAGCGAAATCTTTTACCCGCATTAATTGAGTGGTCGGAGAGGAGAAACTACCCCTTTACCTTTGTTACCGAGGTGTCGATCAATCTGTCCGACGATGATGAGCTCATGGATCTCATGGTAAGGGCCGGTTTTAAAATGGTTTTCGTCGGGATTGAAACACCGGATGACGGGAGTCTGCAGGAGTGCAATAAAGTCCAGAACAGAGGCCGGGACCTGCTTGAATCGGTAAAAATCCTGCAGCGCCGCGGTCTTGATGTGACCGGCGGGTTTATCGTTGGGTTTGACAACGATCGGTCTGACATCTTTGAGAAGCAGATACGGTTCATCCAAAAGAGCGGTATCGTCACAGCTATGGTAGGGCTCCTGAACGCGCCCCCGGGCACCCGGCTTTTTAAAAGGCTGAGCCTGGAAAATCGAATTACCGATTCCTTCAACGGAAATAATGTGGATGTGTCTCTCAATTTCATTCCAACAATGAAAAAGGAGGAGCTTATTGAGGGCTACAAAAAAATCATCCGTACAATCTATTCCCAGAAGGCCTATTTCGAACGGATGATAACCTTTTTAAGGGAATACCGTTTGCCTGTTATCTATTCTTCCATGTTGACCTGGACAGATATTCGGGCACTCTTAAGGGCAATCTGGAGAATGGGTATTGTAGAAAGGGATAAACGTTTTTTCTGGAAGTTATTCTTTTTCGTGCTGTACCACTGCCCCCGGAAGTTTCCCCAGGCCATGACCATGGCTATCCAGGGCTTTCACCTCCGCAGAGTGGCTGCCCGGATATAACACAGGCAGGGAGAAACCGGGATTGAAGGTCATCATTGAAAAGACCGGTCAGCCGGTAAATTCATCTTTAAAACGCCTGCGGATGGAAAGGTCATCTCATGTCAACGCTATTTATAGATTGGTTTTCAATGTTACTACTTCTGCTACAGATAAAGAGCGATTTATCTGGATATCTCCATCAGGGGTCATCTCCAGGATGGGTTGTTCCATATAAGCGGTCCCCTCTTCATTTACCAGCAATTTGACCGTAGGATGTTTGGGGGCTGCCGGATTAATGTTGATGACAATCCCCTTTGTGCCGTTTGAAAGTTCAACGTAGGTTCCGATGGGATACAGGGACAGCGAAAAAATCAGAGCTTTTATTACCTTTTCATCATAAGCACGGCCGATGTTCTTCAAGAGGTCCATGATTCCCGAATGTCCATCAAGCCCACCCCGATAAGGGCGGGAAGAGGTTGCGGCGGTGTAGCCGGTGGCAACGGCAATAATCTGCCCGTAAAGACTGATTTTGTTTCCGGAAAGTTTTCGCGGGTAACCGGTCCCATCAATCCTTTCGTGGCTTTCCAATACCCCGACCAGGATAGGCATGGGAAAATCAAAGGATTTCAGGATCCGAAATCCAAGAACAGGTTGGGCCATAATTGCCTGTCGTTCTTTTTCTCCGAGGGGTTTGTCGCTCATATAGATATGCTCAGGAATTTTGAACATGCCAATCTGATGTAATAAGGCGGCTGTCCCTAATTCGATCAGTTTGTGGGGGGCTAGTTTGAAGTGTTCACCGATAACAACCGACAGGATTGTTGTTTTTACTGAATGGGAAACGAGATAATTTGCTGCTGGTATGTCCGGAAGACTCATAATGAACCTGCGGTTTTCTTTAATTTTGGAAATGATCTCTTTTACCAGCTCAGTAATCTCATCGATTCGAAGCTCATCCTTTTTCTGGAAATTGTCGAATATCTTTGCCAGCCAATCAAAAGCCGTAGAAAAGAATTCCTGGGCTTCGTCATTCATTTCCCTTTCCTGAATGTTCTGTTCAAGTATAGAAGGGGAAATTGTATGGATAGAATCTGTTCTGGTGGTACGGGTTTGTGAAGGGGTCCCGTCAGTAAAAACATGAGAGTAATTCCATTCTTTAAGGCGGGAAAGAAGTTCCTCGGAAATAGGAATATCCTGAGATAAAAGGATGTATTCTTCGTCCAGAAAGACAGGGGCGTCTATATACGAACCAAGCGGCAAATTCATGACCGATACTTTTTTCATTCTCTTCCCCATTGACCCCCATTTCAGGATAATTTACACTTCCTCATATATATTATAGGAGTAAAACAGTTGAAATTTAAGCTGATTTTCATACTCTTTAACATCGTAATCCTTTTTTCTTTCCTGATTATCTTTCTCATGCCGCTTTTTATGCTTGGGTGGCAGTATACCACGGTTTTCTGGTCTGATAATTGGTATCTTCCGGTTATTTTTTTTCTTATCCTCGGGGGCTTAAACGGATATTTTGCCTTCAACTGGAAATGGTTCACCCTGCTTGAGCGTGAAGACTGGGATGGTCTAATCAGCCATCTTGAGGAACAGGTATATACAAAAAAACGTTACCGGGACCAGCAGGTACGTATCCTCATAAACGCCTATCTTATGAAATCCAGAACCGAAGATATTCAGCGGTTGGAAGGCCGATTGAAAGAGCAAAAGCAGGGGATGCGTACCCGCTTTGCCCTCTCGCTCGGCATTCCCTATCTGCTCGCCGATGATCCCCAGCGGATGGAATCCTATTTCCATGAGTTTCTTTCCAAAGGGGGGAAAGAGGCCCCCTGGATTACCTGGAATTACAGCTTTGCCCTTATGCTGCAGAAGAAAACTGAAGAAGCCCGGCAGCACCTGAAGGGACTCCTGGAATCAAATCCGCCGGTCACGGTACATATGCTTACCCTTTATCTCCTTGACGCCTTTTCCCCCACTGATGAAGTTATCGCAAAAACCGTTCAGGAGGGGCGCGGGGAACTTGTTGCCCGGTTTTCAGAGAAAAAGCTTCAGGAAGAGATAGAAAGGCAGAGATCGAATTTACAGGTAGTAATACTGGGAAAACTTATTCAAGAGGCAAAGGGCTGGTTATATTCTGAAGTCCCCGCTCCGTAACCCTCTTTACTCTGTATCTTCACTCTCTGTATAATCAACCCCGTTACACCTTTTTTATCCATACGATGAGGTATATGTTAATGAGTGTTCGTGTTCGTTACGCGCCCTCCCCGACAGGGCTGCAGCACATTGGAAGTATCAGGACCGCCCTTTTTACCTATTTCTTTGCCCGTTCAGAAGGCGGAACCTTTATTTTACGTATCGAAGATACCGACAGAGAACGGTATCACGACGAGGCCCTGAAAGATCTTTATGAAACATTCAAGTGGCTCGGAATCTCCTGGGATGAAGGGCCCACTGTAGGGGGAGCGTTTGGTCCCTATGTGCAATCGGAGCGGACCGAACTGTACCGGAAATATGCCCGGGAGCTGGTGGCGAAGGGAGCAGCCTACTACTGCTACTGCACCCCAGAGCGGCTCAACGAAATGCGGATACATCAGGAAAAGCACAAACTCCCCCAGGGATATGACCGCCGCTGCCGCGATTTAACCGACGCGCAGATTGAGGAATACAAAACACAGGGAATTCCCCCGGTTATCAGATTGAAGGTCCCTGAAGAGGGAAAGACCTCCTTCGATGAT
>JAGLYY010000278.1 GCA_023131935.1 Spirochaetales bacterium
GGCTTACTTATCCTCCTCGTTGTATTGCTCCTGGTTCTCTATCGGCGCAGCTCTGTTTTCCCGATGGATCATCCGGAGTTCCAGGATTTTGCCGGTTCCCTGGACATGGCCTTCATGATTATGTCTGCCGACATGAAGCGTATACTGTATGCCAGTCCATCCTTTGAGCGGATTTTCAGTTCGTACAATCCGGATTTGGCTGGTGTGAGTTGGATGCATGGCGTTCATCCTGATGATTTCGAGATCCTCGAAGATACAGTTCATGATGCCACAAGGCATAAGAGGCATTTCGAGGTTGAATTCCGGATAGTTGGTGATGGTCCGGACCGCTGGATTCACCTGAAGGGATTTCCAGTCTTTACCGGGAAGCGGAGATTGTTCCGCTTTGCTCTCTCTGCCGAGGATATTTCGGTAAGAAAGAGCGATGAACTCAAACTGGTTCAGGCAAGGGATTATGAGGTTACTGTTGGCGCGCGTATTCAGCAGGCTCTTCTCCTCGGTAAGCCCAATCGTAAATACAAAGCCTTTGATCTGGCATCAATGACCCTGCCCTCTCAGAAGATCGATGGTGATTTTATCGATTTTTTCGATAACAGTGACGAAATCCTCGACCTGATGGTTGGAGACGTCATGGGCAAAGGGATCCCCGCGGCCCTCATGGGAGCCGCTGCAAGGAACGCCTTTGTGCGGGCGCGTATGGAACTCGCGGATGAGACAGGGAAGGCAGAGTTAGCGATCAGCGGTATCGTCACAGCTGCAGAGCAGATCATTGCAGAGAAAATGCTGGAGCTAAAAACCTTCCTTACCCTTGTCTACGGCCGGATTGACGGCAGCAGAAACCTCTTTCGCTACGTCGACTGCGGCCATACGAGTATTATTCACTTCGACAAGGCCAGTGGTCAGTGCTGGCGAATGAAAGGCGCCAATATGCCTATCGGATTCACTCTCTCCCAGCAGTACCTGGATTACACGGTCCCATTGTCGAGTGGGGATATTCTTTTTCTGTATTCAGATGGAATAACCGAAGCTGCAAACATGGAGGGTGAGCTGTTCGGTGAGGACCGGTTGATGAAGGTAATCCGCACGAGCTCCGGGTTGGAGGCCTCCCTGCTTCTGGAGAAAATCAAGCAGATCACCTTCTTCTATTCCGCAGGGGATTTCAGAGATGACGTCACCGGTATTTCTATCAAGATTATGTCGAAAACACCTGAGCTGGAGTTATCATCCCGGGATTTTCCTCAATCCATGTCATCACTCCGCGGGGTACGGGAGTTCTTTTCAACTTGCCTCGAAGATGTACACTCCTCATTCGTCAATCATGAGGAACTGGATTCCATGATCCTCGCTCTCGGCGAAGCAGCGGCTAATATCTTCAAACACGACAATCCAACATCAGAGGCAACCTGTACCGCATCGTTCCGAAGGAGCCGCGACTGGATTGCATTCTACATCTACTACCACGGTAAAGAGTACGACTGGCAGTTTGCGCGGACAC
Organism: Spirochaetales bacterium; assembly: GCA_023131935.1. Lineage (GTDB taxonomy): Bacteria > Spirochaetota > Spirochaetia > JAGLYY01 > JAGLYY01 > JAGLYY01. The sequence continues at coordinate 1,496 of JAGLYY010000278.1, forward strand.
CATCGGTTGAGAAATATCAGACCAGGGGTTACGGTTTGTACTTGATTAATGAGATTATGGATAGTGTAACTGTCTCCTTCGGAGAGGATGACAGGGTTCGTTTATGTATGCTTCTCGAGTGCCGTCAGGGAGAACGGAAATGAGAGGAATTAACGATCTCGGGAACGGGATCTACTGCATCAATGGTTCTCGCCGAATCCGCCTATTCCCGGCTCATACTTACTTGATCAAGAGCGGAGTTCATGGCGCGATTATCGATCCTGGTCCGCGAGAGGATTTTCCCGCAGTTTATTCTTACCTGATGTCGGAGATCCCTCTGGAGCAGGTTTCCTATCTCATAATCACCAGTGAATTACCCGATGCCTGTTCCAGCCTTCCTCTCTGGGAACGTACCGGTTTCAGAGGTAAGATACTTGTTCACTGGAATGCTTTTTTCTCTGCTCAGTATTACGGCTGGGGCAGTGAATTATATACTCTTAGCAAATCCGACGAAACCATTGCCTTCGGTGAAAACCGGCAGCTGCGACTCTTGAATATTCCCGGTATTCCGACATCCGGTTCAATCGTTTGTTTCGATGAACTATCAGGAAGCCTTTTTTCCGGTATGCTGTTCGGTTCTATTGGCGGAAACGAGGCGGATGAGGATGAAGAATCCTGGGGAAGAATCGAATCTTTCCATGACCTGTTCTTTTCCCATTTGGGGACGAGGGACGATATCTACAACACCCTTTCAGGACTGAATCCGAAGAAGATCTATCCCCGCCACGGCCCGCCTGTAGTTGAGTATCTTCACGATACTCTTTCACTGCTCTCAGACCGTAAGGATAACACTCCAGGTTCCACGGGAAGAGGTTCAGAAAATATCTACAGTCAGATAATCAGCGAGGCAAACAGACGTCTTGCTGATCTCTTCTCTGAAGAGGAGCTCAAGGAAGCCCTGAGCAAATCAGGTATTGAGTTTGACGAAAACCTGTACCCCGTTTTCGACGGTCCCGATATGAGAGAATCCTTTGAGGGGTACTTCGAATCCATCCTGCGCGCACGGGGTGTCCTCTGGCTTTCGTTGATCAAAGCACTGGTAATCAGGAAACTGGACTCCCGCGGCATTCTCCCTCCCAGGGTGTTCGCGCGACATGCCCAGGAGATCGAAAGGGGGATCGGCGGGCTTATGCACGAGGTCCGGAAACTGAAATCGGAAAACATTGAACTTCAGAAATCGATTATTCAGGCCAGCGATGACCAGTTGAAAGATCCGGTTACCGGTTTCTATAACGAGGTCTTTTTCGAAGAATATCTCGATTCCCTTCTTCCCCCCGATACTGAGACAAAACTGCCTGATGATTCCGTCGCCTTTGTGCGGCTGGACGGTATAAAGCAGCTAAATCAGCGCTTTGGTGCAAAAACCGGCGACAACACATTGAAAGGTTTGGGATATTTCCTTCTCAACCGGAAAAAGCCGAATACGATCTTCTTCAGGATGAACGGTCCACTCTTTGCATGCTACATACAAGGAGGAACGAAAGAGCAGGCAATCGAGTATGCCGCCGAGTTGAAAGAACAGGTAGAAAAGTCGGACCAGTTTGTCGATAAGATCACTATTTCTGCCGCTATAGTGGATTTCTCTGAAATGAAGACCTCTCAGATCTCTTCGGGGAAAATCTACAACAGCCTGATGAAGGTTGCCAAAGAGCGGCTGAAATTCCTCGACAAGCTCGGCCCCAGTTCCATCTGCTCCGAATCCAACATTACCCTCCGCCGTACAAGCGGGACAGTCCTGCTCATAGAGAGCAACCAGTTCGAGGCTGATCTGTTCCTCCGGATCCTGGAGCGGGAAGGATTTGAGGTGCACGCCGTTACCAATGGCAGTGAAGCCATTACCCAGGCTGACCTTCACCGGCCGGATGTCATAATCTCGGAGATCTACATCGCCCAGATGGACGGTTTCCAGATACGACAGCGTCTCAGGTCTTCTCCGGACCTCAAGGGAATACCGTTCATACTCATGTCCAGGGAAAAAAGCGAGGCGTCGGTACAACGCGCCCTGGATTTGAAGATACAGCACTATTTCAAGAAACCCGTATTGGCAACTGAGATGGCAGGCATAATCAAGCTGCTCATTGGCGAAGCTGAGACGGAGCGCCATTCGTGACGGTCCCACTCATCGTTTTTGCCCTCTTCCTGGGTGCAAACCTCGGCGCTGTCATGGTTCTCTGGATTGTGAAATCCCGGGGGCGCTGTTCGTACCTGAGATCACAGAAGATTCGAGGTGCCCTGGCGGACGCGGTATTCTTCCGGGACACCGGTAAACTCAATGGCTTGGTTCAGCGGTATCCCGAGGAATCATTGCGGCTGTGGAGAGATCTCCGTTCTGCCCTCACCTTCAACTCTGCTGAAGAGGAGCCCATCAGAAAGGTATACCGTTCTTCGGGTATCGAGAAACGGATGATCCGCATGCTCCACTCCGTCCGGAGGATTAAACGGTACCAGGCCGCGCAGATGATCCGGCCCCTTGTTTCACCTGAGAACAGTACACAGATAACCCGCGCCCTGCTTCGGGAGTCTCAGGAATACATCCGTCTGGTGCTGGTTAAAGATTTAATAATCGGCGCTGAGCACCTGGGATTTGACGGGATCGCCGAAAGTCTCGAATCCTGCAGCATGGAATATTTCCGATCTGTCCGCTCGATGCTCGCATCAACGAATCCGCGGTTCATCGGCTGGGCGCGTAAACGACTGGACCGGAAGGAGCCAGGGTATATGATTGCCATTCTGTCAGGCGCGCAGGCTCATACTACGAGCTGGCTGAAAACCTATACATCACGCGCACTGACCCATGACGACCCACGGGTCCGCAGTACTGCAATCGAAACTGCCGAAGCGGTATACCCCGATCTCCTGGTAGATACAATCGGTAGATCTGACGCTGATATCATAACCGGCCGTGCTGCTGTCCGCAGTATCGCCCGGATTAGCTATCCCCTCGATATCGATTCTTTCTCGGAGTTCTTCACCGATCCAACGGTACAGGATGTTGCGGTATCCTCACTTATAGAGTACATTTCCCGCCATCCGGAAGAATGCGGCCGGTTCCTCAAGAAGCTTGAAACTTCCGATAATCCTGACATTCACCAGGGGTTGTCCCTCTCTCTGGCAGGGCGCCTTCCCTTTCTGTTGACCGCAAGCGACGAACCGGAACGGGCATTCCCTATTGTGGAGCAGGTGATTCTATCCGGGAAAAGTACCGCACTTATCGCATTCCTGAACACCAACCGTGACACTGCGTTGAAGAACCTGATCTTCAACTGGATCCGTCCCTTCCTGGTCAGCGATTCCGTATTCCGTCACCAATGCGCAACGTACCTGAATCCGGAACTTCGTGAAGAGCTAGGCATTACACCGGAGGAGGTGCCGAAGGGTGAAAGAAAAATCCCCCTGACCCGGGCTGACCGTATCGGACTATTTACACTTCTATTTCTCATCATCGGCGCTCCTGTTGCTGCTATCATGTACGATCTCTCCGGAGCCACAATCGGCAGAGTGATCATCGTTGCCAGAGAGGTCTTCCGTCTGTTTACCTACGGTTTCGCTTTTTATGCCGTTGTCCTGAACTGCATCTACTTGCTCCTTATACTCCTTGCCGTCAGGAATCTCAACAGGCAGGCAGAGTACTGGAAGTTGATAGATAAGGAGTATCTCTTTACTCCCGGTATTCTGCCCTCAATTTCTATCCTCGTTCCTGCCTACAACGAAGTGAAGACCGTCATTCAGAGCGTCTATTCACTCTTGACTCTCGAATACCCGGACTACCAGGTCATCGTCATAAACGACGGTTCGTCTGATAAAACCTTCGACGTACTCAAGGAGGAGTTCGAACTTAAGCGGGTGGATCTGACTTTGACCGGGAATATACCAACCGCGCCGATACGGGGGATTTACCGCTCACCGAAAAATGCAAAACTGCTGGTAATTGATAAAGAAAACGGCGGGAAAGCCGACGCGCTGAACACCGGCATTAACTTCGCAAACCGGGAGTACATCTGCAGTATCGATTCCGACTCCCTCCTAGAACCCGATGCTCTCCTTCGCATGACCGCACAGATCCTCACATCTGATACCGAGACCATAGCGGTAGGAGGGAATATCCTGCCGGTAAATGGCTGCACCGTCGAGCGGGGAATGCTCCAGCGCATTGCCCTGAGCAAAAACCGGATCGCGAGGCTGCAAACAATTGAGTACCTGCGATCCTTCATTCCAGGGCGCCTTGGATGGTCACAACTCAATGCCCTGCTTATTATTTCCGGTGCTTTCGGTCTCTTTCGGCGTGCCAGGGTCCTCGAAATAGGCGGGTACATGACCGGCCGCGGAGAGTTCCACCGCGACACCGTAGGGGAAGATATGGAGCTGGTTGTACGGCTGGTGAGAAGGATGCGGGAAAATAAGCGAAAATACCGGATTCGGTATGCCGCAAGCGCGAACTGCTGGACCGAGGTCCCGGAAGATCTAAACAGCCTCTATAAGCAGCGGGATCGATGGCACCGCGGACTGGTGGAGATAATGACCTATCATAGAAAGATGCTCTTCAACCCAAAGTACGGTTCAGCAGGCATGATAGCGTTTCCCTATTTTGTTATTTTTGAATTTATTGGGCCATTCTACGAATTTGCAGGCTACCCGCTGATGATAATCGGCTTTGCCACCGGGGCGCTGCATGCAGGTATATTCCTCGTTATGTTCAGCGCGATACTCCTGTTCGGTTTGCTGATCTCCATGATATCACTCATCCTCTCGGAGAAGGACATAGTGTACTTCCGAAGGAGGGAACTTGCTGTACTGATCTTCTGTTCTGTTGTGGAGAGTTTCGGCTTTCGACAGATTATGGGTTGGGTACGGGTGTTCTCATTTGTAGGCATGCTGTTCAAAACCAAGGGATGGCAGAAGTTCGAACGTAAAGGATTCATTACCAGAAAACCTGCCTCTTAATCCTATTCTTCCTGATCTTTCTGTTCAGTGGTATCCCGGCGAGTGAGCATCACTTCGGTGGTTCCCGCGCTGAAATCAAAGATGTAGAGATCTCCACTCTTCGCAGCAGCAGAATCATCTGCCGGAACGAGTCCATCGGGTAAATCGATACCGAGCCCCTTCACAACCTGATCCGTACTGATCCTAAGGAATGTTTCGTCATGGTTGACGACGAGATCAGCCTCGATCCCGTCCCGGGCTGCCCACCAGTCGCCAAACTCCTTGTGAGTTCCGAACCAGGTCCAGTCACGAAGCCGTGGCGTCAGTTCCTCCAGGAAACGAAGCTTATGGCCGGTTACATTCGGATGAATGAGCACCACATAGATTCCACCATAGCGGGCTATCTTTTCCGCAAGTTCAACAGCTTCATCCACCCGCCGGTCCATGGGAGGATCTTTTTCGTCCTCCACGGTGATGGGGAACTCGAAAATAGAAGTTTCCGATTTGTACAATCTGTTGAAGGTCTGCCTATAAGGCAGATGAGTAAGTACGTCGTTTGCCGTGACTGAAGATGAGTAACGGTATCCCGTTGATTCGAGTGACTGCGGCAGGCTGAAGGGATGAGCCAGGAATCCGGGACGAAAGGAGTCAACGGTAACCCCGGAAAAGTGTTCAATGAGAAACTTGCTTACCCGCAGTTCACCCATTATGGTTGCATCCCGGGTATACTGCATTTCGATGATTCGGGGCTGATAATCCGGGTATTTCTCCTTGCCGCTTCCCTGGGGCAAATACGCAAGCATGTCCGTGTGACACACCGAATGACTGCCCAGTTCCATACCCATCTCCTTAAGGGTATTGAGGAGTTCCGAGGTACGATCATCAAAAAAGATTTCGTCAAAATAATCCTGAAAATACTTCGTCTGCATGAAATAGGTGGCACCGTAATTCATGCTTCTTTCATATTCCGCATAGGCGATACTGTTTGCCAGGGAGCCGGAGTAATCCACATCGTGGGAAATGATGACTGAGAGCGGAAATCCATCCGGAGCGGTGTGGAGAAAGAACGCGTCATCTTCGTGCGCCCTGTACATCTCCTTTATGAGCCTGAGCACGGTATCCACCGAGGGCTCGAAATCGTTCACATAGGTTCTGGATGCCTCTTCATCGCGGTTGTTGTGGGCTTTCTTGATGTATAAGCCGAGGTCGAAACCGAAGGCATAGGTGATTCCCCTGCCGTAGGGGTGTTGAATTATCGCCGCGCTTTCATCGTCGTATCGGGCCAGTACACTCTGAGGATCTTCGTAGGAGAATGTGTGCATCAGGGTTTTCGGCCTCTCCGGATTGCCAATCCGTATGCGCCGCTCTTCAGGGTATATGAAGTCGCCGGCTAGAGAGGATTCTTCATACTCGACTTCCGCCCTGGTTCGCTCCCGAACAGTTTTGTGGAAGCCGAAGAGATCTTCCAGTTCCTCCGCCAGGACGTTTACCGCGAGCAATGCCCCTCCTGCGACTACGAATTTTTCGAAGCGTTTTAAATCCTCGTCCTTCACTACCTTTCTGTCGATTCGTGGATACACCAGTACAACGTCGTGCATCAACGCTTCGTCTACAGAATCGGTTATGAGAAAAGGGATACCGAATGATTTCATACCATGGACAAGACCGAGCCAGGCGGAATCAGGGTCCGTCAACAACAACGCAAGGCGGGAGGTTTCACCGCTGCTGAAATCTTTCCAGTCACCTGGGTGTTCAACAATTTTGGGAGATTCTTCCTCCGGACCCACCGTATCCGGGAGCACCAGGAATTCAGG
>JAGLYY010000279.1 GCA_023131935.1 Spirochaetales bacterium
TCCTCCAGCCATAAGATGAAATTAGCCAGGCAACCAAGGGGGACAACCCTAAGGAACCTGCTCCTAAACCTGCTGCTGTTAAACCTATAGCGAGTCCTCTTTTTAGGGTAAACCATCGGGAAACCGTGGCCATCATTGGAGCATAAACAGCAGCAACTCCCAATCCAAAAAGGAAGGCATAATAAAGATAAAGCTCCCAAATCGTAGTAATATGACTCATCAAAATCATTGAACCAGCCAAACATAAGCCTCCTATTGTAGCAACTACTCTTGGGCCAAACCTATCCGTCAGCCATCCAGTAAATGGGGCAAAAACATCGTGAGTGATGGCATAAGCACTAAATGCACCGACTGTCATTGCCCTGCTCCATCCAAAATCAGAAGATAGTGGTTTAAAAAAAACACTAAAGGAATATACAAGCCCGAAGGCAATCAGGTTTGCCAAAAAAGCCATCGCTACCACTATCCAACCATAGTAAGAAAGCCTTGATTCTTCGTGAAGATTATTCATTTCTCACTTGCAATCCTCCGGTTTTGCCGCAAATCAATAACCACCTAGCATTATTAACGCAGCAAAGATCTTGCTACTATGATCTTTTCGATTTCCTTCGTCCCTTCATAAATTTCCAATATCTTGACATCCCTGTAAATACGTTGGATCTTATATTCATCAATATAACCATACCCTCCATGCATCTGGAGGGACTCATCCGCACATCGAACAGCCATCTCCGCTGAAAACCACTTTGTCATCGCTATAAGAGCATGATCGACCTGACCATGATCTACCAACCAGGCAGCCTCGTACACCATATTGCGAGAAGCCCTTATCCAAGTAGCCATCTCAGCGAGCTTGAACTGATTCACCTGAAAAGAAGACAAGGATTGACCAAACTGACGCCTTTTTTTTGTATGGGCAAGAGCTTCTTCAAGGGCAGCCCTAGCAATTCCCACGGCAGCAGCAGATACACGGTTACGAGTTATGTTAAACTGATACATTATTTGTTTGAAACCGTCTCCCTCTTTTCCTCCTATAAGATTTGAAATAGGAACCCTGACATTATTGAAGCTTACCTCAGCAGTATGAGAAGCTCTGACCCCAAGTTTCCCCGTTATTTTATTTGCCTCAAATCCAGGTCTATCTGTCTCCACCATGAAAAGACTAAACCTGTCATGTGGCTTCGGAAGGTCTGGGTTTGTCTTGCAAAAAAGCAATAAATAATCGGCTATTCCCCCATTGGTAATAAACATCTTGGATCCATTTATCACATACTCATCGCCATCCCTAACTGCCGTGGTGAGGACGGCGGCCACATCAGAGCCTGCTTCAGGTTCGGTAACAGCCGTCCCCATAATAGCCTCCCCTACTGGTAAGGGAGAAAGGTACTTTATTTTCTGTTCCTCAGTTCCAAATTTTTCTATTAGCTCAGCACCAAAGGACGGGCTTGAAATACATACCGATATGCCCCCATCCACAGCCCAAAACTCTTCTTGTATTAGTGCTACTTCAAACTGTCCCAATCCAGGACCCCCGTAGTCTTCACTTACAGTTACAGCTACAAAACCTAGCTCACATGCCTTTTTCAATATATCGAAATCAAATTTTTCCTCCCGATCAAATTCTTGTGCCCTATCAGAGAATTCACCAACGGCGAATTCTCTTGCCGCATTTTTGATGTCTATTTGTTCCTTGGAAAGCCTAAAATCCATAGTCATTTCTCCTTTCTATTTATCAACCGATTTTTGCCGGTTCAGCAGGGCAGTGACGGCCTCATTATGCTCCTGCGTGCCAAAACAATATGTTATTATATGTGTCTCATAATCCAGTGCCTGTGCTAATGTGGATTCCATGCCATGCCTGAGTGCCTTTTTGGCTAAACGGACAGCAACAGGTGATAATGATGCAATCTTCTTGGCTATTTCATAGGTCGCTTTTTTAAGCTCAGCTTCTGGTACAACCTTATTGACCAAACCAATCTTTTCCGCTTCAGAAGAATCGATTTTCTTGCCTGTAAAAACCAGTTCAGATGCCTTACCTAGACCAATCAGTCGAGGAAGAATATATGAACTCCCAATCTCAGGAGTAGCACCAACAAGAAGATATGCAGCGCTAAAAACAGCATTTTCAGATGCAATCCTAATATCACATGCAATAGCAATTGAAAGTCCTCCACCGATAGCTGGACCGTTTATTGCCGCTATAATCGGTTTAGAGATATTAAGTATGGTTTCTCCTAGGATGTTTGAATA
>JAGLYY010000028.1 GCA_023131935.1 Spirochaetales bacterium
CTTGTAACCGATGAAAATCATAAGTTAGTATTCAAGAATAAACCGGCTGAACGGTTAATGCCTTTCCTGTCTCCCGATCCCCTTGAGAAACTTGTGTGGAGTGTCGTAAAAGATCCCGAGGTAAGTTCTTTTCTTAAAACAAGTTTAGAGAACCAGGAACGGGTAGAAAACAAGGAATTTACCTTTGATAAGGGAAGTGAAAATCTCATTTTGAGTTACTGTCTTATGCCCCTGGTTAAGGATGGCAAGGTCCAGGGAAATCTTCTCCATATCGAAGACATTTCCGATCGCAGAAGAAGAGAGGCCCGATTACGGAGGGCTGAAAGCCTTGCATCCCTGACAACCCTCGCGGCCGGGGTTGCACATGAAATAAAAAACCCCCTCGGATCAATTGCAATCCACATTCAGCTTATTCAAAAGACCATGAAAAAACGGGAAAAACTTAATAAAAAAATGGTTGATCATCATCTCAAAATAGTAGATGAGGAGATTGAACGGCTGAACGGCATCATCGTGGATTTCCTCTTTGCGGTAAGGCCTATGGATACCCATCTGAAACCAGTGTACTTGAACAGGATTATCAGGGAGCTCCTCCAATTCATCCATCTGGAATTGGAGGAGGAAAGGATTACCATCATTGAAGAGCTCTCCGATGGGATTCCTATCTTGAATCTGGATGAGAAATACATGAAGCAGGCAATCTTGAATATTGTGAAAAATGCTTCCTCTTCGATGCCCAAGGGAGGGACCCTTACCGTTAGAACCAGCAGAGAGGGAGATGAAATTCTCCTGGACATCATCGACACAGGTGTAGGTATACCGGAAGAGAACCTTTCAAAGATATTTGAGCCTTACTATACCACAAAAGAATTTGGATCCGGATTGGGACTGACTGTTGTTTATAAAATTGTGAAAGAACATCAGGGAGAGATTGCTCTTGCTTCCAAAGAGGGGGAAGGCACTACCTTTACCATAAGTTTGCCTGTACCTGCGGGCGAGCGGCCTCTCATTGATTATAAGGAAATGGATGATGAAGTTTAACGTCTTGATAGTTGATGACGAAAAGAATATCCGGGAAGGTTTGGGCCGGTCACTGGAAATGGACGGGTATAAAATCTTTCTGGCCTCCGATGGAAACGAAGGTTTAAAAGTTGTCTCAAAAGAGGATATTGATCTCGTTCTTACAGACCTTAAAATGCCGGGGATGTCGGGTGAGGAACTGTTAAAACGGCTGACGTCGGCATATCCCACTGTTCCGGTTATTATCCTTACCGGACATGGAACTATCGAGAGTGCGGTCGGAGCTATGAGGGATGGTGCTTTTGATTTTCTCACAAAACCGGTGAACCTCGACCGTTTATCCCTGCTGGTAAAGCGGGCTTTATCTAACAGGGAGCTGGTACTTCAGCATCGTGCTCTGAAGGCTGAAATTGAGATACTTGGAGATAAAAGGAAATTTTCAAGTATCATCGGGAAAAGCACCCGGATGCGAAAGGTCCTGGATACTGTGGAACAGGTTGCAGATACGAAGGCTTCGGTAATTATTACCGGGGAAAGCGGGGTTGGTAAGGAGCTCATTACTGATGCGATCCATAATCTTTCCAACAGAAAGGACAAGCCCCTGATAAAGGTCCACTGTGCAGCCCTTTCGGAAAGTCTGCTCGAAAGTGAGCTTTTTGGCCACGAAAAAGGGGCCTTCACCGGTGCCGCTGCCCGGAAGCGCGGACGATTTGAACTTGCTCACACAGGGACCCTCTTGCTCGATGAGATTGGCGAAATCAATCCATCAATACAGATAAAAATCCTCAGGGTCCTACAGGAAAAGAAGTTTGAACGGGTAGGTGGTGAAGAGACCATTGAGGTTGATGTACGAATTATCAGCGCAACCAATAAGAACTTGCAGGAAGAAATAAAAAAAGGAAATTTCCGGGAAGATCTCTACTACCGTTTGAATGTAGTAAATATCCATGTACCGCCACTGCGGGAAAGGAAGGAGGACATCGCCCTCCTTTCCTCAGCCTTTCTTAAGGAGTTTTCCGAAGAAAATGGAAAAGATATTGAGGGAATCGATCCGAAGGCACTTATCGCTTTATACAATTACCGATGGCCTGGCAATATCCGGGAACTGAGAAACTGCTTGGAGAGCGCTGTGGTTATGTGCAAAGGGAAGAGTATTACTTATGACGATCTTCCTCCAACGGTAACCTCCGGTTCCGAAGGGGATTACATTAGAATAGATCTTGGTGTTTCCATGGCAAACGCTGAAAAAAAGATCATCCGGGAAACCCTGCTCCATGAGAAGGGAAATAAGAGCAGGACAGCGCAGATCCTGGGTATTGGAAGGAAAACCCTGCACCGGAAGATTCAGGAATACAAAATCGAGATAAATCAATAACCGTGAGCTACAGGGTTCCTTTCTCGAAATATGTTCGGATTCGTTGGTAAGATTGATTGATTTTTTTACTGAGTTCTGTTGCTGCATGGAGCCTTTCGGGATCATTCGCGAACCTGTCGGGATGAAATTTTCGGAGCAGCTTACGGTGGGAAGTTTTAATCTCCTTGAGAGGGGAGCCAAAAGGGACCTCAAGGTTTTCATAATCCTTACGGAGCGCTTCGGGGGGTGGTGGGCCCTGCCTTTTATAGGTGCGGTCTCTCCCAGTCCCGGATGCATGGGAAGTTGTGCTGCTTCCATTACCGCCTTTAAGGAAATCATTCAGTTCATCCCAGGCATCTTTCATATCCTGATCGGAACTCTCTCCATCAAATGAGTTATCAATATCATCATCCTGGAAAAATGAACGGAAAAGATTTCCAAGACGGTCAATAATCGGATCCACCGGATACTCCTGTTATCTTAGTCATGTACACACATTAAATTGTTTTTAAAGGTTAATCCAGAGCCTTTCATCGGTCAATCTCATCGGTCAATAAAGTAATCTGAAATATCACCGTCAGATTGTTCGTCAAAGTAGTAGGTACCTGAAAATACATATTCAGCCGAACCGGTAAGAAAGATTTCATTTGTTGGTTCTACCCATTGAAGGAAAGAATCTTTTCCCTGAATATGGAGAAGGACCTCCCTGTCGCAGAACCCGTTAACGATAGCCGCTACCGTGGCAATACTCCCCGCGCTGGAAAAGTCGACTCCTTGTTCCCGGAACCAGGTATTTACCAGAAGTTCCTCCCGGGAAAAGACCTTTCCAAATACAGGAAGGAGTTGTACTCCAAAAAAATTACTCTTTTCGATCTTTCGGCTTAAGAATTTCAGCCCTTCAACAGGTTCATCCCGGAAAAGAAGAACTCCCCCGGCTCTGCCGACGCGCACCGGAGTAATAGGGTAGTTTTTCCCCTCTACCTCAACTAGTTGGGTAAACACTTCCGAAACCTCCTCCTGCAGGGGTGTCCCGGAAAGGGTTTCCGGAATCCCCAGGGAGATCCTGAAATTATTACTGTCAATACAATCCACCCCTTTGGGCCCGTTAATCGTTTCAACAACAAATCGGTCTTTATTTACCATTCCGCTATCAAAAGCAAACCTGCCGGTACAGAGGATAGCATCTCCAAGAAGGTTGGCATCCCTGCCGTCAGGAAGATAATAATCCATTCTTACCGCGTGCTCTTCCCCGGAAAAAATAAAAATAAGACCATTCCCTCCAACTCCCCGGTGACGGCGGCACATCTTTCGGGCAATCTCCCGGCGTAGTTCCTCCCCCGGGCCGGTACGGTGGTAAAAATTCACAAGAATAATGTCGTTTCTCGAGAAGTGAAGCTTATAGAAATCTAACTCCATAACACCTTAAGCATCCTGTTTATCTAGATCATAGACTTATGAGTATCTGTTATTTCTTCAATAACGACAAGACCGCTTGATGTTTTTTTGAAGCGATGATAATGCTTAAGGATATGCATTGCAGTAAACGGTTCGCTCCGGATGTAATTACAACACTGAAAGATGCTATCTATGAGGCAGAGGGGCAAGAGGTCCTCGCTGTTGGCGTATGTAATCCTGAAGGGTTAGTTACCCGTATTGAAGTTGCCGCGAGAGGTTCCCACGATTACGTTCCCGCTCTGAAACCCTATATGGAAAAGGGTAATGTAGTAATCCATAACCACCCTTCCGGTAAGCTGAGGGCCAGTGTCTCTGACCTGTCGGTAGCCTCGGAATTGGGCAATATTGGAATTGGGTTCTTCATTATTGATAACCAGGTAGAGAAGATCTATGTGGTCGCGGAGCCGGTTCTGTTAAAAGAAAAAAAATCAATTGTCGCAGAACGGCTAACAGAATTAATCAGTAAAGCGGGTCCCCTGGGTAAGTATATCGAGGGATATGAACCAAGAAACAGTCAAATACTGTTGTTGGAGGCGGTTACCCGTTCTTTTAACGAAGATGGGATTTGTGTTGCCGAAGCCGGCACAGGTGTAGGAAAGTCTCTGGCATATCTGATTCCCGCTTTCGATTGGGCAAATCGGAATGAAGAACGGGTGGTTATCAGCACTGCTACAATAAATCTGCAGCATCAACTCATTGACCAGGACATCCCCCTTGTACAGAAACTCCTGAAACTAAAAACAAAAGCGGTATTGGTGAAGGGGCGGGGTAACTACCTCTGCCATAGAAGATTACTGGAAGAACTCGAGGAGGTATCCCTCTTTCAGGAAGAAAATGATGAGCTGAAAAAAATACAGGATTGGTCCAGGGCAACTACAACGGGCAGCAGATCGGACCTTCCATTTTACCCGAAACCGGAAACCTGGAGCAGGATCTGCTCTGAAACTGATTCCTGCCTTGGGCTCCGATGCAATTTCAGGGAGAAGTGTTTCGTTTTAAAAGCCCGGCGGGAAGCTGCTGACGCGAGGATTCTGATTGTCAATCATCATCTGCTTTTTTCCGATCTCGGACTGCGTCTTGAAGGTGCCGGTTTTGATAACACAGCGGTTCTCCCCCCCTTTCAGCGGTTGATATTTGACGAAGCCCATAATATTGAAAAAAGCGCTACTTCATATTTTTCCAGGCAGTTTTCAAAATTTACCATTCAGAAATTTACAGGACGTTTGTATTTCAGAAGAAGAGGAAGAACTTCCGGTTTAGTACAGAAATTTAAAAAGTACGGTCCTGATTCCAAACTCTTTGAAACTCTGCCGGAAGATATCGAATCTCTCAGGGATAAAACGGAGTTCGTAAATGATCTCGCCCTGGAATATCTCAGTGGGAAAAAGGCCATGAGAATGGAGTTGCATAGTCCTCTCCATGATGTGCTCATGAAGTCTCTCAAAGAGATGAATGCTACCCTTACCAGCCTGATAAACCGGTACAAAAAGATCCTGGATCTTGTCCCCGATGGTGACAGCGAATTACCGGAAGTTTACGAGGGGAAGTTGCTCCTCCGACGCCTGGAGAATATTGCCGCGGTTTGTGAATCTTTTACCCGGATGAAGGAAACTGAAGAGCAGGTTTTCTGGCTGGAACAGAAACGGACATCCCGGGGTGAGGGTTTTACCTCTTTTATCATTACTCCTATAGATATCACAGGTCTTATGCGGGAAGCTGTCTTTGAACCCTATCCTACGGTGGTTTGCACTTCCGCTACTTTGAGTGTCGCTAAAAACTTTACCTTCTGGTTAAAACGGGTCGGCCTTTTAGGGTTTCAGGAGGAACGGGTAAGAACCGATATCTTCCCCTCTCCCTTTCCCTATAAAAAACGGGTACTCCTCTGTGTTCCGGATGACGCTCCGGATCCCGGGGCTTCTGAATATCAGATTTTTGTAAGCGATTTTGTAGAAAGAATTCTGGAACTATCCGAAGGAAAAGCTCTGGTGCTTTTTACCTCATACTCCATGCTTAAACAGTCCTATGAGGATGTATCTCCCCGGCTTAAGGATCTCGGTATTACCGCATTAATGCAGGGTTCCGAAGACCGGAGCAGGCTTCTTACCCGTTTTCGAACAGATACAGCCAGCGTTCTTTTCGCGACTGATTCCTTCTGGGAGGGGATTGACGCTCCCGGGGATGCCCTTCAGGTAGTTATCATTTGTAAGCTGCCTTTCAGAGTCCCTACCGATCCTGTGCACCTCGCGCGGATAGAGGCTATTCAGAAAAGGGGTGGGGTGCCTTTCATGGAGCTTTCCCTCCCGGAAGCGGTAATGAAATTGAAACAGGGGTTCGGAAGGCTGATGAGGCGCCGTACCGATGGAGGCGTTGTTTTTATCCTCGATCCGCGGGTTATCAGGAAAAGTTATGGAAAGGCCTTTATCAGCTCACTCCCGGAAACCAGGGTTGCGGTAAAAGGACAACGGGACCTGCTGAATGAGGCCGAGGAATTCCTCTTTTCAACAGATTTTCAGGGCCGATGAACAGATTCAGGATGCGGAAAAGTGGATATAACCTTCGTAGTGCGTAAAAAAAGGGCTGTCCACCAGGCTTATTAAGCTTAGGGGGACAGCCTTTTTAAAAAGCTTCCGATACAGGTTATTTGACAATAGCGAGAATATCGCTCATCTTGAGAAGAAGGTGATCGGTACCATCTACATCAATGGTGGTTCCAGCGTACTTTTCGTACATAACCTTCTGTCCAACCTTCACCTTGATTTCATCCTTATCGTCACCAATTTCCACGACAATACCGCTCTGTGTCTTTTCCTGGGCGGTCTGTGGGATATAAATACCGCCAGAAGTTTTTTCTTCGACTTCCTCGGCCTTAACAAGAACCCGGTCGCCAATGGGTATGATTTTCATTCATTCCTCCTGATACTCTATGAGTTTAAAAAGGTTAATGTCCTTGAACTTGCACAAAATATACGATTTTAGATTGATTAGGGTCAAGGGAATAATTCAATACTTGCCTTACATATCTTAATATTAGTATTTTATCAGGTAAGGATGGGCATCGATGAGTACCTGGCGAATCGAATATCAACGCGGAAAGACAGAACTGGCAAGGCACAAGCCGAAGGAAGCTCTTCGGCACTTCGAAGAAGCCTTGTGCCATTGTCCGGTATCTGATAATGATTTTCTTTACAGGATTCTTTTTTTCCTCGGCTTTACTCTGAAGAAGCTCGGCTTGCCCATGGGAGCCCTTAAAAGCTGGAATGCCGCAACGAAAGTCCGAAAGTCCGGATATTCAGAAAAGATGCTCAGGCGGTATGGGAACATATACGGTATGCCAAAGCAGGATTGTCTGGAACAGGATGATTGGGAGGCTTTCCGTGCAATCCACGTTAACCGATACCTCCGGACGAAAAGATACGGCAGGTTCGGCACAATCGCGGAAAAAGATATGATTCAGGATTTGATACAGGATACCTACCTTGGGCTTTTAGCTTCTGAGCATGTTCAGGGGAAAACAGCTCAGGAGAAGTTGATTATCTTCCATACAACCATGCTGGTTTTTCCGGCTTTTTATCATTCAAACAGCATAATACCCTTTTATTCCCCTGACGGTGGGATACGAAGGGGTGCAAGTGACAGTGAAGACATACCTCAGTAATAATCCTGGAACATCAAGGCAGGTCTACGCAGAAGAAATGACCCTTTTTGATACAGATTTCGGGAGATTTCAGGTGAATGTGTTTTTTTGACCCATATTCCGATATTTCTTTTTATGGAAAAACCCCGATGTATATTTAACTTCTTTTAACTTCTTATAGTGTAAGGAATTAAGAATTCTGTAATATTTTTGTAGTTGGCACGATTCCTGCTACTTATTAGTAGGAGGGAACAATGGCTGCAAAAGAAAGAATTACACCAAAACACACTTCTCACGACGATGAAAACGTTCTTTCGATGTATCTCAAGGAGATTAACAGGATCCCCCTTTTAACACGAGAGGAAGAGGATAAATACGCCCGAGCTGCCGCGAAAGAGGAGCAATGGGCAAAGGACAAACTTATAGAGGCGAATCTCAGATTTGTCGTTAATGTAGCGAAGAAATATCAAAACCAGGGACTTCCTTTATCAGATCTGATAAACGAAGGGAATATCGGTCTGATGAACGCGATTGAACGGTTCGATATTAATAAGGGTTATCACTTCATCTCATATGCTGTCTGGTGGATCAGACAGGCAATATTAAAGGCTATTTGTGAAAAATCCAGAATGATCCGGCTTCCGTTAAACCGGGCAAACGAACTGGTTCAGATCGAAAAAGCACGGAAAGAAATTCAGTCCCAAAAAGGCGGAGACCCGGACATCAAAGATATTGCCAGGCTTACAAATATGAATCCGGATCACATATCCGATCTTATCAATATTTCCCGGGACCTTATCTCTCTTGAAACTCCTGTATACGCGGAAAAAGACAGTTCCCAGCTTGGAGACTTTATAGAAGACACCGGTTATCTTCATCCTGAAGAGGAGGCTATTGAAATTTCACTTCGGAAAGAGATCGATGACGTATTGGGTACTTTAAGCGATAAAGAAGCGGAGATTATCCGCTACCGGTTCGGCCTGAATGACCGGAGCCCCCTCTCCCTTAAGGAGATTGGAGACAAATATAACCTGACAAAAGAGAGAATCAGACAGATAGAGAAAAAGGCAATTAAAAGGCTGCAGCATCCATCCCGCAGTCAGTATCTTGAAGCATATATTGCCTGAAGATATGCCGAATCGTATATCCAGCAAGCCCTTATGTCCCTTAACTTGACATAAGGGCTTTTTTTCTTTAGGTTCAAATAGAATATATTTTTTCAATATCCGCAAATAAGATAAAACGGAGGACAAATAGATCCATGGCGAAAAGAAAACTCATTTATTTCTTCGGTGACGGAAATGCCGAAGGTGATGCTTCGATGAAGAAGATTCTTGGGGGAAAAGGTGCAAACCTCGCTGAGATGACCAACCTCAATATTCCAGTACCTCCCGGATTCACCATTGCTACAGAGGTATGTGATGCCTTTTACAAGAATAACAGGAAGTATCCGGCTGAGCTTACAACCCAACTTAATACTAATCTCAAGAAACTTGAGAAACTCATGGGCAAGAAACTTGGAGACCACA
Source organism: Spirochaetales bacterium (assembly GCA_023131935.1). Classification (GTDB taxonomy): domain Bacteria; phylum Spirochaetota; class Spirochaetia; order JAGLYY01; family JAGLYY01; genus JAGLYY01. The sequence continues at coordinate 8,993 of JAGLYY010000028.1, forward strand.
AGGATCCCCTTCTTGTATCAGTACGTTCCGGAGCGGCTGTTTCCATGCCCGGTATGATGGACACTATCCTTAATCTCGGCCTGAATGATGCAGCTATTGGCGGGATCACCGAAAAAACAGGAAATCCCAGATTTGCCTGGGACGCTTACCGGCGATTTATCCAGATGTTTGGCAACGTTGCGAAGGGGCTGGACATTGCGGTATTTGAAGACATTCTTCATGATCTGAAGAAAAAGAAAAAGGTTGAGCTCGATACCGATCTCAGTGAAAAAGATCTTGAAACCCTGGTTGATCAGTACAAGAAAGCTTATAAGAAACATCTTAAAGAGGACTTTCCCCAGGATCCCATGGATCAGCTCAACCAGGCCATTAACGCCGTATTCGGTTCCTGGAACAATCCAAAGGCTGTCAAATACCGGAACATCAACAGCATTAGAAACCTTCTGGGTACCGCGGTAAATGTTCAGTCCATGGTCTTTGGGAATTTTGGTGAAGACTCAGGTACAGGAGTATGTTTTTCAAGGGACCCCTCTACCGGTAAGAAAGTATTCTATGGTGAGTATCTCATGAATGCCCAGGGAGAGGATGTCGTCGCAGGTATCCGGACCCCTGAAAAGATAGCTTCCCTTCAGAAGAAAAACCTTGAAATATACAACGAACTTGTTGGCTTAAAAGACAAACTTGAAGCCCATTACAAGGATATGCAGGATATGGAGTTCACCATTCAGCAGGGTAAACTCTTCATCCTTCAGACAAGAAACGGGAAACGGACCGGTCCTTCCGCTGTCAAGATTGCAGTAGATATGGTTAAGGAGAAATTAATCACCAGGGAAGAGGCCGTGATGGCGGTTGATCCCGCCCAGCTCGACCAGCTCTTCCATCCTCTCATCGATCCGAAACACCGGAAGACCCTTAAGTGCCTTGCTAAAGGACTCAATGCTTCTCCCGGTGCGGCTACCGGGCAGATCGTGTTCCATGCTGACCATGCAGAGGAATGGGCTAAACAGGGGAAAAAGGTACTCCTTGTAAGAAAAGAGACCTCCCCTGAAGATATCGGCGGTATGGCTGTCGCTGAAGGTATCCTCACTTCTACGGGGGGAATGACAAGCCACGCTGCCGTTGTTGCCCGTGGAATGGGAACTCCCTGTATTGCCGGATGTAAGGATGTAGTTATTTCAGGCAAAGCGATGACTGTTGCTGGAAAGAAATACAAAGAGGGAGACTGGATTACCCTTGACGGCACAACCGGTGAGGTTTTTGATGGTGAAGCTGGCCTGGTAAAACCAAAGATTACGAAAGATGTTGAAATCTTCTTACAGTGGGCGGATGATATCCGGCACAAAGCAAAAAGGGATAACGTTGATACTACCGGATTCCTTGTAAGAACAAATGCCGATCAACCCGGGGATTCAATACTCGCACGGAAGTTCGGCGCTGAAGGTATTGGTCTCTGCCGGACCGAGCATATGTTTTTTGAAGATGATAAACTTCCGATTTTCCGACAGATGATTGTGGCAGAAGATATAACCGCCAGAAAGGTCGCGTTAAAGAAATTACTCTCCCTTCAGAAGAAGGATTTCAAAGGGATCTTCAAGTCGATGGAAGGGCTTCCCGTAACCATTCGCCTCCTCGATCCCCCTCTCCATGAGTTTGTGCCCACTGAAAAACCTGATATTAAAGTCCTGGCTGATGATCTCGGGATTAAGCCGGCCGCGTTAATGATTAAGATCGAATCTCTTCACGAACTTAACCCCATGCTTGGTCACAGGGGCTGTCGTCTTGCGGTTACCTATCCGGAAATTTATGATATGCAGGTTGAAGCAATCATGAGTGCCGCGTGTGATATCGCGAAGAGCGGAAAAAAGGTTATACCTGAAATCATGATCCCCTTAGTCGGTACTGTAGAGGAACTTTCCCTCTTGAGGGAGAATGCCCGGAAAGTTGCTGAGGATGTACTTGTTAAAAAGAAAATCAAAGTGAAATATACAATCGGTACCATGATCGAAATCCCCCGGGCAGCTATTACCGCTGATAAGGTCGCGACCCAGGCGGATTTCTTCTCCTTCGGTACCAATGACCTTACCCAGATGACTTTTGGATTTTCCAGAGATGATGTTGGGTCCTTTGTTCCTGAATACCTCGCGCAGGGGATCCTCGCGCATGATCCCTTCCAGAGCATAGACCAGGAAGGTGTAGGTGTTCTTGTTTCTACGGCAGTCATTAAAGGACGGCAGACTAAAAACGGAATGAAGATGGGTGTTTGCGGCGAACACGGCGGCGATCCCGAATCCATCGATTTCTTCTACCGGGCAGGACTAAACTATGTTTCCTGTTCTCCCTTCCGTATACCCATCGCCAGGCTGGCCGCAGCCCAGGCTGTAATCAAGAACCGGTAGTTATTCACAAAATGCTGTTTACGTGCCATCCCATGAATCTTTTAGGATAATGGGATGGCACTTTTTTTCTTTCCAGGATGAACACGGAGATTATTCATACTGTATATTCTTTTCTCTATAAAGCTTTCGGTCCTCAGGGGTGGTGGCCCCTTCTTTCCCATCAGGGGGAGAGAGGATGGACAGAAGAGGGATATCATCCGGGAGTGGTTTATTTCCCGAATAGAATGGAGCAGGCCGAGATAGCAATTGGCGCGATTTTGACCCAGAATACCGCATGGGCAAATGTTCGGCTGGCTTTAAAGAATCTATTTGAAGCCGGTTTGCTATCTGCTGAAGCAATCATTGAAACTCCCATGGAAATGGTAGCTCAGGTTATCAAGCCCAGCGGATATTACCGTGTAAAGGCTGATAGAATGTTTTTGGTTCTCAGGTTTATAGAAAGCCTGGGTGACTTAACTCCCAATCGGGAAGAGTTATTGAAGGTGAAGGGGATCGGACCAGAGACAGCTGATTCCATCATGCTTTATGCCTACAGCAAGCCACACTTCATTGTCGATGCTTATACGAGGAGAATTTTTAGCCGTTTAGGGGTAATAACGGGAAAAGAATCTTACAGTTCCCTCGCGGAAATCTTTGAAAGTTCCCTTCCCAAGGATTGCGGTCTGTTTCAGGAATACCACGCGCTCATCGTAGAACAGGGGAAAAGGTACTGTTCCCCAAAACCCCGTTGCAAATGTTGCCCTCTTAGGTCCGTCTGCTCTACTGACAGTTACCCCATATTGATTGCAAAGAGATAGCCAATTAAAATGCCGAGAAGGGACCCAAAGAAAACTTGGGGGAAAGTATGTCCTAAAAGAGTTTTAAGGTTGTCATGCTTAAAACCCTCTCTGAGGATGTGTTCAAGTTCCTTTATAAGACTGTTGATTGCTTTAGCGTGTAGACCCGCTGCTCTTCTTACACCTGTCGCATCGTAAATAACAATAGATCCGAAAGCCATGATTATTATAAATTCCGTGGAAGCCCATCCGAGGGTTATCCCTGTGCTTGTCCCAAGGGCACAGACCATGGCTGAATGAGAGGAGGGCATCCCGCCGGTTTCGAGCAATCTGTTTAAACACAAAGCTTTGTCGGTTATCAAGACGATAAGGACCTTCAGCACCTGCACGGCGATCGACGCTGTAATAGTACTCAGAAAAATGGGGTTGGTAAAAAGATCAATCATTGAACCTCCGCGAGTTCGGCAAGTATACACCCTCGAAGTGAATATGCTCAAGACTCGGCCGTATAAATAGTGAGTGGTATCTTGACATATACACCCATGATGGGGAAAATATTCAACTCAAAGTTACTCATTTCTTTTTACATACAAGGTGGAATATAATGATCGCTGCGCAAAATATATCCCTCTCCTTCGGGGAGAAATTTCTTTTTAAAAATGTAAACATCAAGTTTATCCCTGGTAACTGTTACGGTGTCATTGGCGCCAACGGTGCAGGAAAATCTACCTTTTTAAAGGTCCTTTCCGGTGAGATAGAATCAACAAGTGGAGAAGTAATTACCGGAGAAGGCGATCGGATCGCCGTGCTCAAGCAGGATCACTTTGCTTTCGATGAATTCTCAGTTCTCCATACGGTTATCATGGGGCACAAGCGGCTCTACGATTGTATGGTCGAAAAGGATGCTCTCTACGAAAAACCTGACTTTTCCGAAGAGGATGGCCTTCGGGCTTCCAATCTGGAAGCGGAATTTGCTGAGCTCGGTGGATGGGAGGCTACTCCGGAGGCTGGAACAATGCTTTCGGAACTGGGAATCCCCGTAGCCCTTCACGATCGGCCGATGAAAGAACTGGAGGGGGGGCATAAGGTGCGGGTATTGCTCGCTCAGGCACTGTTCGGCAGTCCCGATATCCTGCTTCTGGATGAACCGACCAACCACCTGGATCTGGAATCGATCACCTGGCTCGAAGAGTTTCTCTACAAATTCCCAAATACGGTTATTGTTGTAAGCCACGACAGGCACTTTCTGAATAAAGTTTGTACCCATATCGCGGATATCGATTTCGGACGTATTCAGTTACATGTAGGAAACTACGATTTCTGGTATCTATCCAGCCAGCTTGCCACGAAGCAACGCAAAGATGAGAAAAAACGGCGGGAGGATAAAGCTAATGAACTGAAGGAGTTCATCCAGCGGTTCAGTTCGAATGCCTCGAAAGCCCGTCAGGCAACCAGCCGGAAAAAACTGCTTCAAAAATTGACCATCGATGATATTCAACCATCTTCCAGACGGTCTCCGTTTATGAACTTCAAACCTGAACGGGAATGCGGCAAAAACATTCTTTCTGTTGAGAATTTATCAAAATCCATCGATGGTGTTGAGATCTTCAAAGGGTTAAACCTCACCATCAATCAGGGAGATAAAATCGCCCTTGTCGGCCCTGACCATCTGAAAAAAACAACCTTTTTGCAGATGATCACTGGAGAACTTCAGCCTGACGCGGGGGAGATAAACTGGGGAGTAACTATCAGCTGGGGATATCTTCCGAAGGATAATAGCTCCTATTTCGAAGATAACCTGAATCTCATTGACTGGCTTCGTCAGCACACCACCAGTGATGACGAAACCTTCATCCGTGGATTCCTCGGGAGGATGCTCTTTTCAGGCGAGGATTCCCTGAAAAGCTCTACCGTTCTTTCCGGAGGAGAGAAGGTCAGGTGTATGTTTTCCAAACTGATGCTTTCAGGGGCAAACACCCTGTTGATCGATGAGCCGACAAATCACCTGGACCTTGAAGCTATCACCGCTTTGAACAACGGTCTTATTGATTTTTCCGGGGTACTGATCTTCTCCTCTCACGATCATCAGTTTGTCGACACCATAGCAGACAGGATCATTGAATTTACACCGGGTGGAATAATCGACAGGATGATGCGTTTTGATGATTACCTTAATAGCGAGGAAATTCGGAGTATCAGGGATGAACATTATCATTCTCATTTAAGGCTCACCATATAGGACAGGATTATTCTTCCTTTAAATTGAAGTGAAAACATGATAGGCTGTCGGTGACTGGAGTTCCCATGATCCGACGGCCTGTTTTTTTTCTTATTTTTCTTCTCATCCCAGTCATAGCCACTCTACACGCTATTGATAATCTCTGGCAGTTCCCAACCGGGGGAAGAATTCTAAGCCGTCCCGTGGAAGATGACGATGGAC
>JAGLYY010000280.1 GCA_023131935.1 Spirochaetales bacterium
TATGACCGAGCCCAAGTATCGGGAATGGTCTTCTTAAAGTCCCGAGGCGTTAGGGCTTGTTCAATTCAGAGCATTAATCCTTGCTATCAGGAGCGCCGACCACATTGTCAAACCGCTCACCTTTTTTCCTGTTATAGTCCTTAACCATCTGCTCGATTGATCACACATTATCAGGCTGATTTTTCTTGAACTGTTTAAAATACAGCTCCTCAATAAAATCGGGCAATAGCAATTTCCAGGGTTCCTGTTTGGTGTTGGCAAGGCTACCGAACTTTTTAGGGTTCATACCTAATTCCCTGGCCATTTGAATATGGGCATGAAAAAGATGAAATCTCTTCCGGGAATCGATCCATCTTTGGTATTTCTCAGGTATCTTCTTCTTTTTTGCCATTAGTTAGTGTCCTCAGAAGCTGCGCTTACAGCGAAAGTTGCATAATGTTACGTTAGGCCACCTGTGATTTCGCCAAAGTGCGGAATTCCAGGCTCTAAAAAAATCGCCATTGTGCGCTTCTGGGATTTACAGAAAATTGCCTCCATACCATCACTACCAATCTTACCACACATCTTATTTTCTCGCATACTGCCGGAATATCAATACAATAATAGGCAGGTTAAAAAATAAATCGGGAGGTAAGTATGCTAACACCTGAGTTAATTACAGAGATCATAGTCCTGGCTGAAATCGTGGTACCCATCACCCAAGCCACAAAAAAGTGGCTCCGAGCAGACGGGAAGACAGCCCTGATCATCTCCGCTGTTGTGACGATCTTCTTTGCTCTCTGGAAGACCCTATCAATCCAGCCCTATGGGACTGGTGTAGGTTTATCATCCTCTTGACCTGGGGGGGCTTATATGTGTTAGAACGCTTTTGTGTCTATTAATTTTCTTAGAAAAGGAGTATATTTCTTATCTTCTTTATTAATATGACCTAACCACCATTCTTTTAAGAATTTCAAAACCATATCTGAATCTTTATTCCTATTGGCGTCAATAGAAAGGTCTTTTGTTTTTTTTAGCAAAGCTTTATGCAATACAATGTGTTCTTCGAAAGCAGGATAGCTTGCCTCTGCCATTAATGCTTCCTCTGTTTTAAAATGAACATATGTATACTGTTCTAACATAATCATAGTGGGCTTTATTATTTCGTGTCCATGTCCAGTCTGAATAAAATAGTGTAACGAATTGATGGTAGAAATAATTCCTCTATGCTGCTCATCAATTATAGGAATTCCAATCTTGTTATTGTCACTCCAAACTATGTATAGAATATTCTTCATGTTCTATTTTCCTTTTTCCTTCTAACTAGTGAGTATGCGGCAAATATGAAGTATATCGCACCTGGGTATTACAGATTTGCAGTATATCTACCTAGTTCAGGGTGTTATCCTTCACACATGACATATATGCACCCTTATATACAGCATTTATGCTGGTATATTAAAACAAATCATGCAGAAAAGCAATGATATTGAGCTTATAGCCTCCTTTATGAAGTATATCGTCTGAGATATGTGAGATTATCCGGTCGGCATCGCTCACCTATCTTCAATCTAATACCGAAGGAATTGACGTGCCCGAAAAAGGGATGGATGGGGGGGGAGGATGAAGAAGCGGTTTATGAGATGATGGCCTAATGGCAAAGATTTCCTCGCCTGTTCGTGACGATGCAGGATATCTTCTCAATTCACCTTTTTAGGGTTTTTTCTATAGTTTTCCCGCATCCTCAACCCCTCCGTTCCGTGTCGGGGTCTTCTCTTTGCCTCTTCACCCTCCCCCCTCTTCCACCGGTCAACCGCCTTTCCATTCGGCTACTGCCTCGCATTTCGGTTACACTAGAAAATTCAGTTTGCTACATTAGACACCCCGAGGAACACCAGACAATTTTTCTCCCTTTTTCTTTACTTGGAACAGTTTTTCCATGCCCCGCCGGCGGCGCAGGCCTGTACCACTTTCTTACTCACTTCCAGATCCGGGTTGTAAAAAACCGGGATCATACCCACCTCGAGCATCGTGTTTAATACCCGCATTCTGGAAAACCGAGCCATTTTTTTCTCCTTAGCTGATTTCTTAGACAGTAAACAGGCGCGTAACAGGCCCGGGAAAGGAGTTGGTCCGTGGTGGCCTAGGATTCCATTTTATCTTTCAGGTTGGAGAGGACGATTTCGATCTCTTTCTGATTCTGTTTGAGGACCGCGGCTTCAGCCAGTTTCCCCAACACGGGTATCGGAACGGTATATTCACTGTGGATGTTGACCTTTACCGCCCCCCCTTCCGATTCGAAACGTACGGTCATGGTGCCGTCAATACCACCCCGGTTCTCGCTGACAACATACTCATTCTCGACGAACTCGATGTCCTCGCTGGTGCTCTTGAGGCTGATCCCCGCGGCTTTGAGGGTAAAGTTGAATCGGGTTCCCCCGTTTTCTAACGTCTGAATATCCCTCACCTCTACGATGCTGGGCCATAAATCAGGTAGGTTTTTGGGATCGTTCCAGTAACTAAAGATTTTATCAACGGGTGCTTTGATAAGGATAGAACTCTGGACAATTTGCATCGTGTTTTCCTCCAGTTATTAATAGTAAGAATTATATCACAGGATGGACGGGAAATTAAGGAAATAAGAGAAAACTCAGGAAATTGCAGTCAGGAATGAAAAAAAATATGAGCAATCATCCTGCAATAGGAAAAAACATACCTCAACCTTGATTCAGCGCAATGAGGGAAAGAAAGTTTAGTTTAAACTTGTGGTATTTATCCCAGGAGGGGATTTCCCTATCTTCACAAGATTCCGCGATAATGCTCATATCAGATTGGCATTTTGGACAGGTAATTGCTATTAAAACCTTTTCAGATTGTTTAACTCGTTTTACTTTTAGCTAAATTATGTTGATCTGAAGCTTGTCGTAAATAAGATTTTATAACTGCCTGTCGACTTATGTTTAATTCTCCGGCCATTTCATCAAGTTCTTCTAGCATTTCAACTGTAAAATCAACATTGACTCTTTGAGTAGGATATTTCATTTTCCCCTTATTTGTAAAATATCGAGAAATATCTTCGCCTCTGTCGGCCATATTAGCTATTTTATCGGCAGTTGACTTTTTATACGTTTTCTTCATAAAGTTTTTCCTCCTAGGGAGTAGATTTCCAAAGTGTTACA
>JAGLYY010000281.1 GCA_023131935.1 Spirochaetales bacterium
TCTATTTGAAAAAGGCTATCGAAGAGATTCAGGATGATTACGATTATATATTCATTGATTGTCCTCCCTCTCTCGGTCTGCTTACACTTAACGGTCTTACTGCCGCTAATTACGTGGTTGTACCCCTTCAATGTGAATACTTTGCCCTTGAAGGTTTGAGTCTCATGTTAAAAACCATCCAGAGGGTTCAGAGAGGACCGAATCCTGATCTGAAACTCGGAGGAATTCTTTTTACGATGTATGATACCCGGACCCGGCTGGCCCATGAAGTTGTACAGGAGGTTACGGGATACTTTAAGGACAAGGTGTTTAAAACCATCATTCCCCGGAACGTCCGTCTGTCAGAAGCCCCCAGCCATGCAGTTCCGATTAATCAATATAATAATAACTGTATTGGAGCAAGAAGTTACCAGAAAATCGCGCAAGAGGTGATGGACCGTGTCTAAACGTGCTCTTGGAAAAGGAATAGATGCTCTTCTAGGTTTCGCTGACGATGTGGAATCTAAGGAGACCTCCGCGGTAACAGAGGTAGATATCAACCTACTTTTTCCAAATCCGGAACAACCGAGGAAAGTTTTTAAGGAGGAATCCCTCAAAGAGCTCGCCGATTCCATTCGTGAGCAAGGGATTATTCAGCCGATCATTGTAGAGAAGCAGGGAAATAAATATCTCATCATTGCTGGAGAACGGAGATTTCGAGCTGCAAAGATAGTGGAGTTGGCAAAAGTTCCTGTTATTCCCCGCTCATTTTCCAGAGAAGAAAAACTTGAAATTGCCCTGATTGAGAATATTCAGCGTGAGGATTTAAGTCCCATCGAAGAAGCCCGGGCGTATCGTCTTCTCATGGATGAGGTTGGATTAAATCAGGACGAGCTTGCAAAAAAGGTTGGCAAGAACCGGTCCACTATTGCAAACAGTCTTCGACTGCTGAAACTACCTGAAGATATGCAGGACGCGGTTGATACCGGATCGATGAGCGCCGGACATGCCCGTTCGGTTTTAGCTGTTATCAATCCCGCGGATCAACGAATTCTTTTTAACCGGATTCTCAGGGATGGGCTTTCTGTCCGGGAGGCGGAGACCCAGGTTAATGTGCTTAACAAAGGGCACCGGCCGATTCCAGGGAAAAAAGCAAAACCGGTAACAAGTAAGACCCCGGAAATACAAAACATCGAACAAAAGTTTATCGATGTTCTCGGTACAAAAGTATTGGTGAAGGGTAATGGCATGAAGGGGAAGATTGAGATCTCTTACTTTTCAATGGAAGACCTGGAACGCATTTTCGAAATTGTCGCGCCGGATGGCGAACTTTATTAAGGCAGCAACCGTTTCTTTAATATATTCACCCGCTCCCTGAACATGCCGGTTTCCTTCCGGATGATTTTAATAAAACCGTTCTCCTCTATTTTTCCGAGAACAGCTTCCATTTCCCCGTTATCATCATATGTGATCCGCCTGAATGGGTTGAGATAGTCTTTTTTCCTGCTGTCGTAGGTTGCCTGTGCAATGAATTCCTGAATGGAAACCGCTTCATCTAGCAGGGCGCTAAATTTAAGGTGATCCAGTTCTCCGGGAGATATCTCCATGATTTCCACCAGAGAAAGAAGCGCGTGTACCGCTTTCTGTTTTGGATATTTTTCTCCCAGTCTCAAATAGATTTGGTGAACTTCATGCCATGAACTAATCGCTCCATTTCTTATATCGCGAAACAGGATACGGAGATCTGAATCTTCGATCAATTGTCCCCCAACATTCCACCAATTTCCTCTGGAATTCCCAATAAGAGAATTTTTTAGTGCATGAACTGATTGGATGTTTTGCGCTTCCATCCAGGAAAGAAGCGTTTTCATACCATAATAGCGTATCATCTTCCGATATATTTGATATCCTTCCGAGGCTTTCAGGATGATTACCGGGCGGCGTGACCCCTCGATCCCTTCAGCAAAAACGGTAAGTTTACGGACCTGTTCCGGTTGTTTCCTGAGGATCTGCTTCCCAAGAGTGATGGCTTCCTTCTCTTCAGGATTCCCTGCCGCGGTCCCCACCCATTTTTCTATCAGTGAGAGGGCGTTGAATATCTCGTTTACCGAATCGGGTGCAAGATAGTCATATTCAAATGACTGCTTTTTTATGACCCGGCGGTCCCTTTCGCGATATTTCCAGGAGTTCCGTGCTATGGCGTACATGTTGTAGAGAAACCAGTATCCCGGCATTATCCTCAGCTCATTCTCGGTTGTTGAGACTAGGGAAAACGGGATGGGGATATTCAGTTCGGATGGGTACGCGCCTTTTGCTAAAAGAGTGAAACCTGCAAATTTACAATTGTGTTTCAACGAAACACATAAACCGGGCCAGAATCCCCTGCCGGCGACGATTTCTCCATCCGGCCCGCGGCTGTTGTGATTTGATCCAATGGTTACCCCCGCCGCGATGTTACACTGTCCCAAAAGGGTGGCAGCACAGAGAAAGGAGTTGTTATGGTGCTGTTCATGAATTGGGAAGATCAATGAATTGAGTACTTCACAGCAGGATACTGTAGCATTGTCACCGAGGAAGGAGTTGATAAGCCGGGCGCCATATTTCAGGTGTGAATTGGAGCCCACAATGAAACGCACCGCCTTAACGCCATAAAAGATCCTGGAGCCGTATCCGATGATCCCATTAACAAGTTCAACACCCTCCCCTATCTGGCTGGGAGATTCAGGCGAACTGTTGATGGTCAAATTCTTGAGCTTATTTGCCCCTTTGATATACGCGTTTTTCCCTATTTTTACATCTTTGATGATCCGGGTATTTTTTATTATGGTTTGCTTCCCAATTTCACCATAGAATCCCCTCCTGCGATCAAATCTTGCGTCTGTGAATTCGGTAAACTTATCCATGAGAGCCGCATCAGAACGAAACTTGGACCAGAGATACGCGTCTCCGGGGAGCATCCCTTCGAAGGGCAGAACTTTTCTTCCTCCGTTCTCGTTGGCAAGTTCCAGCCAGATTCGTACATCCTCCTCTTCCCCCTCCTTTACCAGACCGTTTCCGAATTTGGCATGGTTGGTTGTAAGGAGTTCATTGATATTCTCAAGGACCACTTCATCACCGATGATGTAATGGGAAAGGTAGCGTACATTATCGATCACCACATTGGAACCGATATCGCAGGAGATGATTGTGCTGTTATAAAGGCCAACAGGTAATTTCAGATCATGGAAATAAAGATATAATGATTCCAAGTCCCCTATACGGACAAGACCATGAAACCGGCACCCCCGGACAAGGGAAGAATCGAATTTGTCAGAGACGAGGATACTGTTCCAATCAGCAGCCCGGTTTCCGTTCTTCTGTAAGGTCTCTTTTTCAATTTCAGTTAATGATCGATAGGTTCTATCCTGTCTTCGTTGAAGATCGCGAAGGTAATACTCATCCTTCCCCTTGGGCAGAAATTCTTTACCGATGAAACCTTTACCAATATTGTTCATTGGGTGTTTTTCTACACTATTCATTTCAGGATCCTTGATGCTAATAATCCTGTCTCCAGGCATACTCCCTCTGCGCGCGAGGGACAAAGAAAAAGTGTTTTCACAGATACATCATATCATTTCTAAACCCTTTTTACACGTCAATCCTTAAGCATTGACAAAGAACTTACCCTTTCGGTATATTTGGGTACCCAGAGCACTGTCTATAGTGTAAACTATAAGTAGGGCTGCAGATGTGCTATCCCTGGAGAGGTGTCCGAGTGGTCGAAGGAGACGGTCTTGAAAACCGTTGAGTCGCAAGGCTCCGTGGGTTCGAATCCCACCTTCTCCGTACTTAGGCAGCTTTACTGAAGGTGACTTACATCATCGCTTATCCAGCGGAGAGCTGTTTATAAGGTGTTCTGGAAAATGGAGAGGTGCGAGAGTGGTTGAATCGGGCTCCCTGCTAAGGAGTTGTATTCTTACGGGTACCGAGGGTTCGAATCCCTCCTTCTCCGTATTTTCTGTGTACCCATAGCTCAGCTGGATAGAGCGTTAGATTGCGGATCTAAAGGCCGGAGGTTCGAGTCCTCTTGGGTACGCGTTTTTAAATAGTTGGAGAGATGCGAGAGTGGTTGAATCGGGCGGCCTCGAAAGCCGTTGTGCCGCTTGCGGTACCGAGGGTTCGAATCCCTCTCTCTCCGCCAATAAAAACTATTGGAGAGATGACCGAGAGGCCGAAGGTGTACGCTTGGAAAGCGTATGTACTCTAACCGGGTACCGAGGGTTCGAATCCCTCTCTCTCCGAATTTCCCCTTTAGTGCCCGCCGCCAGGTTCTGTGCTATCAGCCATCACCCAACTCCGTCAGGACCGGAAGGTAGCAGCGGTAAGTGACCGGTCGATGAGCCACAGTTTGCTTGGCCGGACCTAAAGGGGTTTTTGTTTTATGGCATATGAAGTAACTGCAACAAGAAAACGGCCTCAGGTATTTGACGAAATCGTTGGACAGGAGTTTGTTGTCTCTACCCTCAAACGTTCTGTCGAAAGCGGCAGGATTGCCCACGCCTATCTTTTCGCTGGTCCCCGGGGGGTCGGAAAAACCTCTGCTGCCAGGATCCTCGCCAAAGCGCTGAATTGTGAACATGGCCCAACGGATACTCCCTGTGGAAAATGTTCCGCCTGTCGGGAAATCCAGCAGGGCAATTCCTTTGATGTTATTGAAATTGATGGTGCCTCAAATACTTCGGTAAATGATGTTCGGGAGATAAAAGATGAGGTGCTTTTCGCGCCAAACAGTTCCCGTTACAAGGTCTATATTATCGACGAAGTTCACATGCTCTCGAACAGCGCTTTCAATGCCCTCTTGAAGACCATTGAAGAGCCGCCGCCCTATATCGTTTTTATTTTTGCAACCACTGAAATACACAAAGTTCCAGCCACAATCAGGTCCCGGTGTCAACAATTCAATTTCCGGCTGATCCCCCTTGACGGGATCCGGAAACAGCTATCCGAAGCGAGCACTGAGATGGAAACAGAGGCTGAAGAGGAAGCGCTCTTCTGGATCGCGAAAGAAGCCACCGGAAGCCTCAGGGACGCCTATACCCTCCTCGATCAGGTCCTCGCTTTCTCAGATGGTAAAATCACCCATGAAAAAATACGGAAAAAACTTGGTCTTGTCGGGATCGATCATCTTAATGCTCTTGTAACGCTGATGGTCCATGGAAAGGCAGATAAGGTACTTGAAACAACGGATGATATCCTCAGGCAGGGGGTATCTGTTGAACAGCTCATTCTTGATCTCGCGGAATACTTTCGAAGCGTACTTTTTCTCACCATAGGAATCCGAAAGGCGGGACTCCTTGGTTTTACACCGGATCGTTTCTCCAAAGATGTGCTCTCCTCTTTAACGGTAACCCAGGCGGAGCGATCGGTTGAACTGTTTCTCAATCTTCACCGTGATATCCGGTATTCTTTAAATCCCCGATACGAACTTGAGCTTGTATTGAGTAAGCTTTCATATATCCAGGATTATCTTTCATCGGGAGAAATCCTCAAACGGATCGAAGAACTTCGCGGTGAACTCATTCAAGAAACCGTGGCGGACAACGCGGGGGACACCCTTAAGGATCCCGGTAGAAAAGATAAGGTCAATAGTGAAAACACCTTTCAGGAAAAGCAATCGACCGAATTTTCAGGAACCAGCACGGTAGGAACCGGTACGACAGGAACCGGTACGACAGGAACCGATTCAGCTGTCGCGGATCTTGAAGAACAGAAAAACCAGGTGATAGCTGCTCTTCGGAATAAAAAACTTATCCTTTCAACGGCCCTGGAAAAGGCAACGAAGTGGGAACTTCTTTCAGACCGTCTGGAGATTACTTTTAATTCGGCATTTCTTGTCAGTTCCGTAGAGGCTGACCTGACATCGGTAGCAGAGGCATTCGAAAAGGTTACCGGGACCCGGACAAGGATTATCCTCAAGGTCGAAGGCCGGAGTAAGGATCAGGAATCAAATTCCTCCAACCGGCAGGTAGAAATGGTAAAACGTGTGTTCAGAGGCGAAATTGTACAGGGGGATAATAGATGAATCCAATGGACTTAATAAAGAATCTTAAGGATGTTCAGTCCAGGATGTCCGAAATGCAGGAAAAGATGAAGGAAATTAAGGTTACCGGAACGGCCGGCGGCGACATGGTGAGTGTAGACATGGATGGCCAGATGAGTGTTCAAAAGGTAACTATCTCTCCGGAAGCTGTTGATCCCGAGGATATTGAGATGCTGGAAGACCTTGTCCTCGCCGCCTTTACCGATGCTTCGGCAAAGATACGGGAAAAACTTCAGGATGAAATGAAATCTGTTACCGGCGGGCTTGATCTTCCTCCCGGTTTCCCGGGAATGTAACCATAGATGAACACCCTCGAACTCCTCATCCGTAATTTGTCGAAACTCCCGGGAGTTGGAAGGAAAAGCGCAGCACGAATAGCCTATTTTCTTCTTAAACGGGATGAAAGTTTTGCCCGGAGTCTGGGAGATCAGATTTTATCCCTCAAGCAGAAAATCAAACAGTGTTCTGAGTGCGGTAACTATACCGAAATAGATCCCTGCCCTTTCTGTACCGATCCACAACGGGATAAGAACGTGATTTGTGTTGTCGAGGAATCCCGGGATGTTCATACGATTGAATCAACCGGCGAATTCCATGGTCTCTATCATGTGCTGCAGGGAACCCTTTCTCCCATCGATGGTATCGGTCCTGAAGATCTGACGATTTCCCGGCTGATAAGCCGAATAAGAAAGGGCCGGATTGATGAAATCATTATTGCGACGAACCCGACAGTCGAAGGGGATACTACCGCTCTGTACATTGTAAAGATGTTAAGTGAGTATGATCTTCGGATTACCCGTCTGGCGTCCGGGCTTCCTGTTGGGGGAGATCTGGAGTACGCCGACAGGTTGACCCTGGCAAGGTCCCTGAAAGGGCGGACCCCTTTCGGTCTGTGATCAACCCTTTTTTCAAGTTTTCGATCTCTTTCAACATTTTATCAAGGTGCGCGCCTTGCCAGTAGATTTTTCCGCATGATTCACAACGAACAAAATTTCTCTGGGATGCCAGCACCCTTGACGGGATTTTTTTTTGATGTACTGCTTTCTCATAAGCTAACGCAATAAGGCGGCCGTTGCAGGGGATGCACCGGCTGAAGGGGCGGATCAGGTTAATCAGTTCCAGACGGGACACAACCTCAAATACCTGCTTCGCAGGATCGGTGTTTCTAATATAGAGCCCCCGCTGGACCCTGCTTCGCATGAGGAGTTGGCGGTCCCGTGTAAGGAGAATCCTTTCATCCCGATCGGAAATTCTTGCAAGTTCAGGATCATCCCGGTATTTGTGATAATCACAATCAAACCCTAGCATTCTGAGTTTCCGCGTCAGAGTATAAAGATGAACATCCAGGACAAACCGGGGGTCCCGCAAAGGGGCTGGCCTGAGCCGTGTTGTCCCTGAAAGATCAAACCGTTCAAAAACAGGATAAATACTTAAGCGGTCCCCATCGCTGGGAATGTAGGAAAAATCTACCGGTTCACTGTTTGCGAGTATCAGATCAACTTCAACATGGGGAATTCCAACAGATTCAATAAGATCTTTCACCGACCGCTGGAAGGGAAAGGAAACGGTAAACTCCCGTTTCTTTTGATCCGGCTTCAGAAAAAAATTGAGTTCCTCATAACAGCGAAGGGTAACTTCCATTCCGCATTCATCAATTTATAGTTTGTCGATCAACATTGAACACTTTCCCGAGGGGATTGGTAGAGTCTTTGTCTTCTTTTCGTCCAGGATATTGATGGTGAAGTAGTAGAGTTTTTCCGACTCAAGACGGATCTCCCACCCCCTTCCACTTTTATTGCTCAGGATGGTGATCATATTACGTTTGAGCGAGAGGTTTTCAATTCCCATTATTTCAAGGGTAGGCATAATCCAGTCCACCGTCTTCCGGGGCAGACTGATGAAAAGGCCAATAACGTTCTCAATCATCAGGGCAATTGTCGAAAGCCCGGCGTACGCAAGAAACATTGGCCGGGGGAATCCTTTTTTATTTCCCGGCCATTGGGCAGGACCATCCTTCAGGGGGGCGTAGGCTTCGTAGATATTTCCCTTTTCCTTCCCTTCGGGATGCAGGGTATCGAGCATATAGTAAAGGTGACGGATCGATGTTTCTCTTGCGAGTTCATAACGGGCAAACTTTTCCAGGCCTTTAACAACCATGAAGGTAAATGCGGGGTTTACCGATCCGCGGCACCCCATTCCCCGTTCATCAAAAGCCGGTTCATCCGCTGCCAGGGTTGGGAAGGGATTTTCCGTGCCGAAGGTATCCGGGTTCTGAAGATGATCGATGAGTTTATTTACCTTGTCCTCGCTTGGGATTTCAGCCAGGAGAGTCCAGAAAGCGGCGATGGTTTTAACCTCTACCTGTTTTTCCTCTTTATCCAGATCAAAATATATACCCGCCTGATCGTTCCACATGAGGCTGTTGATCCTGGTTTTCAGGGAAAAGTACTGTCGCTTGTATTTAAAACTTAGTTCTTTATCGTTTAGGACATCACCGATAGCGGACATGTAGAGGGCGCTAATGGCTTGCTGGGTGTTAAAATCCAGCGGATAATACGCATTTTCCCGCGGAGAGTTTGGCATCATGGTCGCTGAGAGGGGGACAGCGTAAAGACCATTTTCTTTCTTGAAAGTATTTTCGAGCCACCCAAAATATTTTTCCAGGTACGGCATGATCTCCCTGAGCCGCTTTTTATTTCCCCCTTTGTGATACAGATTAAACTCGGCATACGCGAAGAGGGGCGGTTGGACCCCTTCAGGGTTATCCTTCGTTAAAAGTGGTGTTCCGTCACTAATATTATATGCCCCGCGAATGGCCCCGGAGAGTTCCTGTTTCTGATAAAAATTATCCAGGAGTGGTTCGGTAGGGTAGATTTTATTACTGTAAACCATAAAAAAACTGGCAAGACAGGAATCGAACTGATTCAGAGCCGGATCATTGGTATAATGAAAATACTGGGGAGTGAAGCCATTGGCCTTCGTTCCCTCGTGCCAGAAATCCTGGATCCATGCCCATGAACGATCATAGATGTCTACAAAGTCCTGGTCGTAGAAATGTACCGTTGGACAGCCTTGCTTATTCACATATGCTCCTTGTTAGACCAGTATAATACCGTGTGCCGGGAAAGCAATAAAAAAAGCTTCCAGGAGTAAAGAGAAAATCTTTTATATGCCGGTAGTGTGCCACTATACCGGCTTTTTTCCTAATAATCAACAAATGTTGCTTTTTTCGTAAAAAAACCAGTCCGGAATAGTGGATTCCCACATATCCCGAACCGGCATAAACAACGGTCTAAGAAGAGATCAGGACCGCTTCAATATTCTATCAACGGTATTCATAACGGTGTTTATATCCGAAAGGTCCATAGGCAGAATCAATTTCGTATCCCGCTTGGCAAGCTTGTTAAGTTCCGCGATGTATCCTTCCGCGATTCTAAGGGTTACCGCTTCTTCCCCTCCGGTTGCCTCAATTGCCTCCGACACCATCGCGATACCCGAAGCTGTTGCCTTGGCGATGGCGAAGATCTCTTCCGCTTTTCCCTGGGCTTCGTTGATTCGCTTTTCTTTTTCCCCTTCACTTATATTAATCGCCTCTTCCATGGCTGCCTGTGAATAATTGATCTTGGACTCCATTTCACCGAGGCTTCGAGCGATAACAGCCCGTTTTTCCCGTTCCGCTCTCATCTGGATTTCCATTGCCTGGAGGATTGGAGCGGGAACACTGATATTCTGAATTTCATACCGGGAAACTTTTACTCCCCAGGGATCGGAGGCTTCATCAACACTCTGGACAACCGTGGCATTGATCTGATCCCGTTCTTCAAAGGTCCTGTCCAGTTCGAGTTTTCCGATGACCGACCGCATGGTTGTCTGGGCCAGTTGAATTGTCGCGTACTGGTAATTCTTGATTCCATAGCTGGCCCGTTTCGGATCCATCACCTGCATGTAGAGAACACCGTCCACATCCACCTTTACATTGTCCTGGGTAAAACAGGTCTGGGCGGGAACGTCGAGAGCGATTTCCTTAAGATTGTGTTTGTACCGTACCTTGTCGATAAAGGGAAACAGCACATGAAATCCTGCCTCGAGGGTTTTGTGGTATTTTCCCAGGCGTTCTACAACCATGGCAGTTTTGGCGGGGATTATCCTGATGCTCCGCAGCAGCCCTATGACGAAAATGAAACCGAGAATTCCTAAAATGATTAACATGAGTATTGTGTTGAAATTCACAGGTTACCTCCTTTCGGGGATTTCTTTGAGGCTCCGAGCGCGGGGGCTACCGATTGCAACAGGGATTTTACATGAGCGATATCAAAGGGCAGAACCTGGGTGTCCGCCTGCTCAAGAATTTCTCCGAACTGTTTAATGAATTGCTCTGCAATCCGCAGGGACATGGCGGTTTTTCCTTTGGGTGAGGAGATTGCGTCGGCTATCAGTATGATCCCTTCAGCGGTTGCTTTAGAGGTAATTTCGATAGCTTCCGCTCTGCCCTGGGCTTCGTTGATCTTCCGCTGCCGCTCCCCTTTACTCAGGTTGATGGCCTCTTCCCGGTCACCCCGGGAGACGTTGATTCGGCCCTCCTTTTCTCCTTCACTCTTAAGGATTTCCGCCCGTTTTTCCCGCTCTGCCCTCATCTGCTGTTCCATGGCAGAGAGAAGTGCTTCGGTGGGATAGATGTCCTTAATCTCGTACCGGGTTACCTTGATACCCCAGGGGTCCGAAGCCTCGTCGAGGGCCTGGACGATCGCGTTGTTCAGATCGTCCCGTTCGGAGAAGGTTTTATCAAGCTCCAGTTTTCCGATCTCAGATCTCATGGTTGTTTTAGCGAGCTGGGCGGTAGCGTAACGGTAATTTTCAATACCGTAACTTGCCTTTTCCGGATCCATCACCCGCAGATAAAGAATGCCATCCACCGTTACCTGTACGTTGTCATTGGTAATACACACCTGCGGCGCGACATCAATGACCTCCTCCTTGAGAGAATGGCGGTAGGCCACCTTCTGCACAAAAGGGATTACAAGATGAAGTCCCGCCCCCAAAATCTTTTTGAACTTTCCAAACTCCTCAATTATGAACGCTTTCTGCTCCGGTACGATCTTGATGAGTTTGAAGAAGATCATAAGAATAACGATGGCAAGGACATAGACGAAGATATAGCTCATAGACACCTCCTGAACTTTATGCTTTTTGTATCCTTATAAGGAACACATAGTTGTTACCTGGCAAGTAATACTTTTATTCATTTTCTATTCATCTTCCGGTTCAATAAATTCCGGCAGGATTTTCTTTGAGACGATGAAGGTAAGACCCTCTTTCTTGAGGATGTCTACGGTATCTCCCGGTTTAAAGGATTCAGTATAACTCGCGGCTCTCCAAGAGGTCCCCTGGAAACGGATTCTCCCCGGTTTTGCCGGGGTGATAGCCTTAATGACGGTGGCCTTTTTTCCCGAATCTTCAACCTCTTCCTGTTCATGTCTCTGAAGGCGGCCTTTAAAAATTTTGGCAAAATGTTTTCGAAGGAAGCAAAGGGAAAAAACTGAGGCCCCGAGCCAGATAAGGGTTTGCAGGATGATGCTGCTATTTATCAAGGGAATGAATGCCGTGAGAATAGCTGTGAGGATAGCTCCCGAACCGAAGAAGAAGATTACAAACCCCGGGACGAAAAATTCAGACGCAATAAAAATCAAACCGATGATCAACCAGATAATAGCAGGGGTGAACATTTTTTCCTCCTGAAGAAGCGTATGGGCTGTCCCTTCATCTGTCAATATAATATCAATACAAGAAATGCCATAGAAATATTCTTTTAAATTTCAGATACTGATGGGGTATGAACAATTTTCTCCCTGTTTCGAAAACGGATATGGATGCACGAGGGTGGGATTCCTGTGACTTTTTATTGGTAACGGGAGATGCCTATGTGGACCATCCCTCCTTCGGGGCGGCAATTATCTCCCGTGTTCTGGAGTCTGAAGGGTACAAGGTTGGAATCATCAGCCAGCCCGACTGGCGGACCCCGGAAAGTTTGAAGATTCTGGGGAGGCCAAGATACGCGTTTCTTGTTACTTCGGGGAACATGGATTCCATGGTCAGTCATTATACCGTCGCGAAGAAACGGCGAAAGAGGGATTCCTACTCTCCCGGCGGAGAAGGGGGGAAAAGGCCCGACAGGGCAACGATTGTCTACGCCAATTTGGTACGACAGGCCTACAAAAAGATACCCATCATCATCGGAGGAATCGAAGCTTCCCTCCGGAGATTTGCCCACTACGATTACTGGCGGGACAGCCTTAGACGATCCATCCTCCTGGACTCAAAGGCCGACCTTCTTGTGTACGGAATGGGAGAGAAGCAGATTCTGAATATCGCGAAAGCCCTTGCAGAGGGGACACCCGCCACTGCCATACGGGATATCCCGGGAACGGTCTATTCCTGCTCCGCTGAAGAGGTCCCGCCTGAAGCAGTTGTACTACCCAGCCACGAAGACTTAAGGCAACAGGATGTGAAAAAGCGGTATAGGGCCTTCGCTGAAAGTTTCCGTATCCAGTACCGGAATGCCGATCCCTTCCAGGGGAAAAAACTGGTGGAAGCTTATGGCAGCCGGTATGTGGTGCAGAATCCCCCGGAACATCCTCTTGGCAGAGAAGAGCTTGACCGGGTATATGAGCTCCCGTATACAAAGGCCCCTCATCCGGATTACCTGGATGGGGTTCCCGCCCTCGAGGAGGTTAAATTCAGCCTTGTCAGCAACCGGGGATGCTTTGGGGCCTGCAGTTTTTGTGCCCTTGCTTTTCACCAGGGAAGAATCGTTACCAGCAGGAGTGTTAATTCCCTGGTAGCGGAGGCAAGGAACCTGACGGGAGACCCCGATTTTAAAGGATACATCCACGATGTCGGTGGGCCAACGGCGAATTTTCGTTTTCCAGCGTGCCGGAAACAGGAAACCCTGGGCTCCTGTCCGGATAAACAATGTCTTTTCCCGAAGCCCTGCAAAAACCTGAAGGTGGATCACGGAGAATATCTTGAAGCCCTGCGGACGATTAGAAAGCTGCCCGGGATAAAAAAAGTATTCATCCGCTCCGGAATCCGTTTCGATTATCTCATTGCTGACCCGGAAGATACGTTTATGAGAGAACTGTGTGAACACCATATAAGCGGACAGTTGAAAGTTGCCCCGGAGCATGTGTCCTCCAGGGTCCTCAAAGCCATGGGAAAACCGGGCCGGGAGATCTATGACGAATTCGCGAAGCGTTACCGCAGGACGAACGAGATCCTTGGCAAGAAACAATACCTTGTACCCTACTTCATTTCCAGCCACCCGGGGTCCCGTCTCGAAGATGCTATCGAACTCGCGGAATATCTCCGGGACACCCGGTTTATCCCCGACCAGGTCCAGGATTTTTACCCGACCCCGGGAACCCTTTCTACCTGTATGTTCTATACCGGCATTGATCCCCGGACGATGAAACCGGTTTACGTACCAAAGACCCACGAAGAGAAATCCATGCAGCGGGCCCTCCTGCAATACCGGAAGCCGGAAAATTACTCACTGGTTAAAAATGCCCTCCGGAAAGCAGGCCGACAGGACCTTATCGGGAATGGGCCGAAAGCCCTGATCCCCCCATACCAGCGTGGGAAAAGCAGGGGGAAGAGGGGAAGGCTGTAGGTAGATAGGCTATAGGCTGTTAGGTAGGAAGGCTGTAGGTGGATAGGCTATTGGGTAGGTGGGCAGTAGGCTTGTAGTACTGTGAGAGGTAATCGTGCGTGATCATAGGAAGCTCAGAGTGTTTGAATTGGCTGACGAAGTGGTGCTTCTGATCTATCGCGCAACCAGAAAATCCATCAGGGAAGAAGTATATGGATTGACTTCCTACAGCCGAACAGCCTACAGCTTAAACAACCTAACTAGTTACAATAAGACAATTATAAGAACAATGGTTTTTTTGCCGTATTGTAATGAAAAACTGTTGCAATGGTCACTATTAAAACAATAATCTATAGTATGATGATATCCACTAGGAGAGATGAAAATGAAACTTGAACTTGGAAATGGGAATAACTATGACAATCCAACCAGGGAGACAGTTGAAAAGGCCCTTGACAGCCTGAACGGCGAGGATAATGATTTTGCGATTATTGACTCTTCTTCCTCATCTTCGGATAAGTTTCTGCAAGCCGCGGTAACCGGAACGGGATTCGTTGCCGAGTACCGGGACGCGCGGGGGTATTTTCGAAGCTCCGGGGAGAGCCTTTCGCTTGGAGAGATAAAGAAGGCTTTTTTGTCATTTCTAAATAATGATAATTCCTGGAAAGGGATGTTTTCCTGGACAGCCGTTGAAGAGAGCGGCGGAGCTGAAGGGGTTCATTTGCGACAGGGTAAGCAGGAAGGTATGAAAGAGGGAACCCTTGTTGATGAAATCCTGGATACCGTTAAGAGCAATATTAAATCCTCCATAAAACGGAAAATCGGACGTTTCCTTAAATTTTAGAAAGAGAGGAAGAACAGTGAAAATGAAATCACCTGTCCTCCTTTGCTTGTCTCACTGAAATCGGTTTAAATAACAGGTAATAGCAGCTCTTAAAGATAGTTGACTTAAATGGTAATGTTTGGTATATTACCAAAAGAGTAATATATACTCACACTAAAATTTAAGGAGCTATCAGATGGCAATAATGAGATTTAAATCTTTAACCCGATGGACTGGAGAGGGGCTTTCCTGTGAAAGCGACTCCCGAGGGTTTAAAGTGGTTCTTGATGAACCTGAAAATCTGGGTGGAAAGAACGCGGGTATGAATCCTGTTGAGCTGCTTCTTTCCTCTCTTGGAGGCTGTATGAGTATATGCGCTGCCGCCTTTGCGGAACAGTGTGATGTAGAGCTGAAAGGGTTTTCAGTTGACATTGAGGGTGATCTTGACCCTGACGGTTTTCTCGGAATAAAACAGAAGACGAAGAAGGGATACCAGGAGATAAGATACAGGATGAATATCGACTCACCTTCGTCAGAGGTGAATATTGAAAGACTGAAGGCTATGATTGAAGAGCGGTGTCCTGTTTCAGATACCTTGAAGGGTGTTATGGTAAAGTCTGCCGTAGCCTAAATGTATACTTGAAAAAAGAGCGGCTTTCATCCATAGTGGCCACTAATCATGGCTATAGAAAAACAGATGAAAGCCGAACTCTTTCTCTTCGGCGCGACCATTGCCTGGGGCGGGTCCTTTACCGTTATCAAGCTGGGTCTGCTTAATGTTACACCACTTCTCTTTTTATGTACCCGGTTTGCGCTATCATTTATCCTGTTCTTGCCTTTTATCTTTAAAAGGATTCGGCAGATAGACCGAAAGACGCTTCTCCATGGTCTTATTCTCGGTTTTTTTATGTACATCGGGTATGGAGGCCAGATGGTTGGGCTCGCGTACACTACAGTAGCTAAGTCCAGTCTTTTTACCTACATGTTCGCTCTTCTTGTTCCTCCTCTTCAGTATTTCATTCTACGAAAGAAGCTCCATATCGGTAACCTCATCGGCCTTGGGATTGTAATGGCAGGGATAGTGTGCT
This sequence comes from Spirochaetales bacterium, assembly GCA_023131935.1. Classification (GTDB taxonomy): domain Bacteria; phylum Spirochaetota; class Spirochaetia; order JAGLYY01; family JAGLYY01; genus JAGLYY01. The sequence continues at coordinate 15,615 of JAGLYY010000281.1, forward strand.
TCACCTCTCCCAAGGCATCATCCCTTAACTTTGGCGATTATATTTCCTTTGGCGCGGCGGCCGGATATGCTGTATATATTGTTCTCCTGGACCGTTTCAATACCGGAGGAGATTCAATGCTCCTTACAGGCATTCAGATGTTTACCGTTTCCGTTCTCGCGGGCGGAACCTCCCTGTTTCTTGAAACCCCCACGATGACATTTTCCGGTAATCTGGGTTTCTCGTTGTTCTACCTTGCAGTATTTAGCGGAATCTTTACTGTCTTGATCATGAACAAGTTCCAGAAGGAAACTACCCCGACAAAGGCAGTTATCATCTATGCCATGGAACCGGTTTTCTCAGTTATTACAGCCTTTCTTATTCTCGGAGAGACCCTGAAAACCTTTGAACTCTTTGGTGGTTTCGTTATTATTCTGGGCGTGATAACTTCAGAAATATGGGTGATTATACCGCGTAAGAAAAAATATTCCGGGACCCCGCGAGAGGGTCGGGATGATCGGTAACCGGATTATTTGCAGGACGGCTGCGCTAGGTGCCATGTTTCACGATACTAAAGATATTGAGAAAGTAATGCAAGGCAAAGAGTTTGAAAATTTGAATGATACCCAAAAAGAACCAGTAATAGCAGAACTACACAAACACTGGAGTGACCCGAACAGCGAAATCGTCAAACGGATGAACAGCTTTACTGAAAAACCCCCCGAAATCTTAAAGCCGATTTTGGAGAGTTAAACAGATGACCAAATTTAATCCTGACAAACATCACCGCAGATCGATAAGATTAAAAAATTGGGACTATAAAAAGGCGGCATTATATTTTGTAACCATTTGCGTAAATAACCGCAAGAATCTTTTTGGAGAAATAAAAGATGGAAAGATGGTTGCAAATGATGCGGGGTTGATGATTGAAAAAAATTGGATCGATATATTCGAAAGGTTTAAAAACACAAGATTAAATAAATATGTGATTATGCCAAATCATTTTCATGCCATTATTCAAATCGTAGGGGTGCCCCTTGTGGGTACCCTTAATAAAACCGGGCAACCACATAAAAC
>JAGLYY010000282.1 GCA_023131935.1 Spirochaetales bacterium
GCGTCAACTAAAGGAAATCGTGCCAGAAGCCTTTTCATATTGATATATCCCGCTTCTTCTGAAAAGCTGTTCGCTTCTATTATGAGGGCATCATCAACATCCATTCCCCTGCTTGAAAGGGCCTGGCGGTATCCATCGAGACGGTTCTGGGTAACATTAAAAGTTAAAGGACCGCCAATGAATGCAATATGTTTTTTCCCAAGTTGTACAAGGTAATTTACCACTTTGTACATGGCGTGAAAATTATCATTATCTACCCAATTTACACCTGTTGTGTCCTCGGGCCGTCCAATAACAACGAATGGGAACTCCTGGGATTTCAGATAGGAAATACACTGATCATTCTGTCTTGAGGTGAAGAGAATTATCCCTTCCACCCAGTGTGAATTGATATAGCTGCGTAGAAACTCAACTTCTTCCTCCTCATTCTTTGAAAAGGAATACATGAGGTAATAGCCATGATCCTGGGCGTATATCGATAACCCTCGCATTGCTTTAATAAAGAAAGGGTTAATAAAAAGTTCTTCAGGATCGTTTGGAAGAAGTAATCCAAGGGTTTTAGTGGATTTATTCGCAAGTCCCCGAGCAAGAACATTTGGCTTGTATTGCAGACGGCTCATCGCCTCTTCCACCCGCTGTTTCGTCTCATTGCTGATTTTTGGATTGTTATGCAATACCCGGGATACGGTAGATGTAGATACACACGCGAGATCAGCAACATCCTTTATCGTAACTTTCATTTTCCCTATCCATTATCTTATTGAAATATTGTTAAGAACATTTACCCTTTTACAGAGCCTAAGGTTAATCCGGATACAAGCCATTTCGATGAGAAGAAGAACAATATCATCACTGGAATCGAAACCATTAATGCCGCGGCGCAGAACATGTCCCATTGAGTGTGGAACTGGTCCTGAATCGACCGCAGGCCGAGGGTCCATGTAAGCAAATCTTTCTTTTGCAGCATGATCCTGGCAAGAAGATAATCGTTCCATGCCATCATAAAGTTAAAGAGGAACACTATCGCAAGAGCCGGCGTCGATAGAGGTAATATGATTCGGTAAAATGCTCCCATCCGGGAAGCGCCATCGATCATTGCCGACTGCTCAAGCTCCAATGGAATCGTATCATAGTATCCTTTCAGAATCCAGATACTGAAAGGTATGGCCCCAACGCTATAGGCGATTACCAAACCACGCCAGGTATTTATCAACCCGAGTTTTGCCGCAATGATGTAGATAGGTACCATCAGCATGGGGGCTGGAATCATCTGGGTAGCCAGGAGAAATATTAGTCCGCTTTTCCTGCCTGGAAATCTCCATCGGCTGAAAGCGTATGCCGAAGTAGAAGCAAGGATAACTCCGATCAGTGATGTTGCCACCGTAATAGTGAGAGAATTCCACAACCAGAGGAAAAAATCTTTGTCAAATAATATACGACGGTAGGCCTCCAAATTTGCTCCTGCCGGAATGATTTCGAGGGTGGTTGAGAACAATCTATTACCCGGACGTATCGATACGGTTAATACCCTGAGTGCGGGATAAAGTGCCGCGATACACGCGAAAATTAGAATGATATGAATAAGGGTCCTGATGAAGGGGGTATCTCCCCTGGACCTGAAGAAAAACCAACGATACAGGGACTGTTTTTTCTGCATAATCTACTACCTCCTTCCTTCGGTCGCAGCAACGGCTGTTTTTGCTATTTTAGGGAGTTTCTTTTTCTTCTGCTCACCCTGACCAAATCCAATGTCGATTTTTGCGACCTTCACATACCATACTGAGAATAAGAGAAGGATGAAGAAAATCACAAACGCAAAGGCTGCCGCGAAACCATACCGGTTGTATTCAAAGGCCGCTCGGAATAAAGCGGTAACCAGGATATCTGAAGTTTCCAGCTCATACTGATTGATAAAATAGGGTACGTTAAAGTTATTAAAGGTCCAAATAACACCAAGAACAATGGCGGGTGTCATCACCGGTTTTATCATTGGAATGGTAACATTACGGAATTGCCCCCACCAGTTCGCTCCATCAATTTCAGCAGCTTCGTAATAGGTTGAGGGGATACTCTGCAACCCTCCCAGAAGGATTACCATCATGAATGGAACCCCGAGCCATATATTGGTAAGGTTCATGGCAACATAATTCCAGAATGGATGTGTCTTCCATGCTACCCCCGCAAGCCCTATATTCTTCAGCATTATGTTCAGAAACCCATACTCGAAACTGAACTCCCCTCTCCAGGCAAGAACGGCAACGACCTGAGGCATTGCCCAGGGTATAATGAGGATTGTGCGGTAGAGTCCACGAAGTTTCATTGGACGATTTAGTAAAATCGCAAGAAACAGGCCTATTGTAACGTGACTTACAACCTGTATACCGGTCCAGAGCATTGTTCGAAAAAAGATCGGGAAAAACCCAACCTGTTTTAGTACCGGCTCGGTAAATATTCTTGCAAAGTTGCTTAGCCCTACCCCTATTCCATAGTTAGGATTCTTAAACCGGTAAAGGTTCATATCAGAAAATGCCAACCGCAATTCATAGAGAATCGGGGCAACAACCAATAACATGAGCCCGATTGCCGCTGGTGCAAGCAGCATAATCGGCAGGGCATATTTGTGTTTCAACACCCGGACAAGCAGCAGATACAGCGCTATTTCCATCACAACCGCCAACATCGCGATTAATAAGACTGTAGAACCTACCTGTCCTAAACTTGCCCGGAAAAGCTCCGGTGTCAGGGAATTCATTCCTTTTCCTCCAGCTTATTTCTGCGTATACATTCTTTCCCCTCATCAGATTTTTTTTACGGGATTCACCATGAAAAACTGTATACGTAGAAACCATAGAGGCCTGCAAAGCGCAGGCCTCTATGAAGGGAATACTTATTTCATAGCAGCGATCCCTGCTTCTGCTGCAGCCTGCATGGCTTTTGCGGCTTCTTCAGGGGTCTTGGTGCCTGACATAACAGCAATAAGCTCAGGCTTCATTGCGTCCCAGTTTGCCCTCATTTCGAGAACGGTCGGCATCGGAGTACCCTTTGCAAGGGCAGCACCGGAATCCTTGAAAACAGGATCACCTGTTACGATGGGATCGTTAAGAACACTCGTAAGACCGGGAAGGCGAACCAGTTTTTCAACAAGTTCAACCTGATTTTCTGTGTTGGTTGCGAATTTAATGAAATCAACAACAACATCGAGTTTTTCACCCTCTACTGAATTGGAAATCATGAAGTACTTACCAGATGTATAAGGAGCGGACCACTTGCCAGTGGAGGAAACCTTGGGGATCGCGGTTATACCGAGCTTGTCTCCAAGGACACCCTTATAATCAGTCAAGGACCAGTCGCCGTTGATCAGGAAGGCAGCCTTGCCCTCTTTGAACAGGGTGTCAGCCATACCATAATCAGCTTCATTGGGCATAATTTTATGAACGAATTTCAGGTCATGGAGGAACTGAAGGGTTCCAACCATAGCGGCAGTGTCGAGGGTAGGGGTAACGCCATCAGCAGCGAAAACCTTTCCACCGAATCCACCGAGCCAGGGTGCCAGCCAGAAAGGTTCGGTCTGGTTGTAAACAAGACCATACATATCGCCGGAGGTATGTTCCTTAGCCATAGCAATAAGCTCGTCAGTAGTTACAGGAGCTTTGCTTACAAGATCTTTGTTGTAGAGCAGCATCAGGTGGTTTCCAGCGGTAATAGGTACTGCCCAGGTCTTTCCATTTGCGACAACAGATTCAACATATTTGCTCATGTCAAAGTAGTCGTCCACAGGAAGGATAAGATCCGCGGTGGTGAAGGGACCGGCATGGTCACTGACAGTCCAGAGAAGCTCCGGGGAATCACCAGCAAGACTTGCAGTCTGGAAGTCTTCCCGAAGATCTTCAGTGCCTTTCTGAAGCACATCAATGGTTACATTGGCATGAGCAGCCATGTAACTTTCAGCTAAAGCCTCGATGTACTGGAATCCGCCTTCAGATTCACTTTCCTGAGTCCACAGGGCAAAAGTTACAGGACCGGCTTCTTTTGGTTTCTTCTCACAACTTACAAACAGAACGCTTGAAATTAAAAGAAGAATGAATACACCAGTGAGTACTGAGAGAATACGTTTCATATACTCCTCCATTTTTTATCACCTTTTTTAGGTGTTTTGAGCAACGATTTGTGCAACCGTTTGCACTATTCTATATGCAGATGGATAGGATTGCAAGATAAAATATGAAAAAAACCCGAATATTTGGGGTTTTATGCAACTTTCATGCACAACATGAGAATCCTAAGGAATTTCGTTTCACTTCAAGAAAGCGTTTGCACAATTAATGCATCAACGGCGGGGAGCGATTTCAGGATTCAAGGGCCTTCCGTTTCTATACACAAGAAAAAATACCACGGCTTTTCCTTCGTGGGAATTGATCCCCAGCCGCCCCAATTCGGTACCAGGGAAGACTCTGTCTCCTACTTTCACTGAGGTAGTCTCATTTCCACCATACGCGTACATATGGTTATCAGGTGCCGCGATAATGATCATTTTCCCATATCCACGATACGGAGCAACCCAGACAACCTCACCGGATGAGACGGAAATAATTGCGTCACCTTTATCTCCTTCAATCTGTACTCCGGTCAATTTTCCCGAAAGAGAGGAACGGGCACCTTCATGGGGCCAGGTGACGCTCCCCCACCCTCCATTCAAAGTTCCTTTCGCGGCATTTGCCGCACTGCTCGAGGAGGTCCGGTCCTGATTTTGGACTACTGAGGATTCGGCAGATTGAACTTTATTGTGTGGTACCCGTAAGATATCACCAACTTTAGGCATATAAGTATCATCAAGGTCATTTTGCTCACGCAGCTCCTGCAGGGTGATACCAAATCTCCTCGCAAGACCATAGAGGGTATCTCCCCGTCTGACTTCATACATATCAGGTATCTTCAGTTCCATCCCGATGGGAATATGTGATGGGTCATCGATATCGTTATACGCTATAAGTTCGGAGACCGAAAGGTGGTATTTCCTTGAAATACCAAAAAGAGTTTCATTCTTCTTCACCACATGAACGAATTCCGCCTGCAGCGTGGCAACGGAAAGAGAAAACAAAAGCAGGAAACAGGTTAATCTGGTCATATACTACCCTAAACATCGGAATAGCCATCGTAAAAATAAAGTCCTCGGGAATGACAATATACACTTGCTGATTTTATATTTCTGTATTTTATACATGATATGAAGGCTATGGCTTAAAAAACCGGGAGAGACACTCTTTTCTATTCATGCTACACTCAGCGGCATGGACCCTTTATCGCTCCCTGTATATCAGCAGAAAGACCGCATTTTAAAGGCCCTTGATCACAATCAGGTTGTTGTTGTAGAAAGTCCAACAGGTTCCGGAAAAACGACCCAGATCCCCATTATCCTCCATGAAGCGGGGTTTACCGGGGAGGGCATTATCGGGATAACCCAGCCCCGGCGTATTGCCGCTGTTTCGGTGTCTGAATTTATCGCAAAGCAGCTTAATACCAATGTTCCCGGTTTGGTGGGATACAAGATGCGGTTTATTGATCATACCGATGTCACTACCCGGATTAAAATCATGACCGACGGGATACTCCTGCAGGAGTTGAAGGCAAACCCGGACCTCTCAAAATATAGTCTCATTATGATTGATGAGGCCCATGAGAGGAGCCTCAATATCGACTTCATCCTTGGCCTTCTAAAACAGATAATGGAGAGGAGGAAAGACCTCAAGGTAATCATTTCTTCAGCAACAATAAACGCGGATGTATTTTCTGAGTATTTCGATGAATGCCCTATCGTCCACATCGATGCCAGGATGTATCCCGTGGATATTATTTACGATCCTCCTGATTCACGGTATTATCAAGATGAACTTGTTTTCCATATCTTCAGCATCATTAAAAAACTGGTAAAAAGGAAAGATCAGGGCGATATCCTCGTTTTCCTTTCGGGGGAGAAACCGATAAAGGAATGTGCTTCACTTCTGACCTCCTCCCCCTTCGCTAAAAAACTCCATGTTCTCCCCCTCTACGGACGTCTTGGAAAGGAGGCCCAGGACAAGGCCTTTCTCCCCACTCCAAAGGGAAAGATTAAGGTTGTTATTGCCACAAATATTGCTGAAACAAGCATAACAATCGATGGGATAACATCGGTTATCGATTCAGGTTTGGGAAAGATTAACTATTATAATCCCAGGACCTATACCAGTTCCCTCATTGAGTCTCCCGTATCCAAGGCTTCCTGTAACCAGAGGAAAGGAAGGGCGGGAAGGACCCGGCCGGGAGTTTGTTTCCGTCTCTACGGGAAGCATGAATTTGAGGGAAGATCTCTCTTCACAACCGAGGAGATTTTCCGGACCGATTTGTCTGAAGTTGTCCTCCGAATGGCTGAACTCGGGATACAGGATTTTGAGGATTTCGATTTCATCTCCTCCCCCGGGATTCAGGGTATCCATTCCGCCATCGAAACTCTCAAGCTCTTCGGGGCGCTTGAAGATGACAGGAGCCTTTCAAAGATTGGCCAGTTGATGGTGCGTTTCCCCCTCCTGCCCCGACATGGTAGAATGATCGTAGAAGCTATCATGTCATACCCGGAGGTTCTGGAAGAGGTACTTATTGCCACTGCCTTTATCTCTACCAATAGCCCTTATCTGCTGCCCTCTGGTGAAGAATTGGCAGCAAGACGAGCCCACCACTGTTTTCGGGATGATCTTGGAGATTTTGTTTCCTACCTGAAACTTTTCCGGGCTTACCAAAAAACCAGAGACCGTGATGATTTCTGTAATACTTACTACCTTGACCGGAAAGCAATGGATGAAATTCTCAACATCAAAAATCAACTGGAAGAAATCGTCAGCGGCATGGGTATCCCTATCCTCTCAGGCGGTCCTGTTGCTGATTATCTTTGCGCGATATCCGCGGGACTTATTCAGTTCGTATGTGCCCGGTCCGGCAGAGATGTTTACCAAAGTCTTACAGCTGAAAAAATACATATCCATCCCGGGTCTGTAATGTTCAGACAGACTCCCCGATTCATTGTTGCCGGGGAAATTGTGAAGACCTCAAGGATGTTCGCCAGGTCTGTCTCCCCTCTTCAGAAATCCTGGTTGTCCCAAATTTCGAAGGAACTTGCGGAAGAACTTATAACTGATGAAGCCCATAAAGTGGTGAAGAAACGGGATACTACCTGGGAAATCCGAATCGGCAGTACAGCATTTTCTCTTAAACCCTATAAGGGGAAGAAAAAGATTGCCATCCTGCACTGGGAGAAACTTAAACCGCTCCTCCACAGTCTCTCGGAGGAACAGTTTGCCCGCTTCCGGGGACTCCGGGGAAAAATAATTTACGGTGGGTGGGACCTCTTATCCGGAGAAAAATTATCTGCTATCCTTAAGATAGGCAAGAAAATCGATATTAATACTGATCTGAAAAGAAAACCTCTCTCAAGGAAAAACTACAGAATCAACGAAAACCCATCGGATTTGTGCGGACAGCTTTTCAGAATACTTTCGGTTTGCAGAATGAAAAAAAACTCTCTTGGTTTTGTTAGCTTCAATACCAATGGCCAGGGGACCTACTGGTTTAAGTGCTCCCGTAGTTATCACTCCGCATTGTCCGAAAGTCTTTACAGCCTTGAAACTATAGCCGACGAAATTGCCTCAGAATTACAGGATGAGGATCTGTCCCTTTTCAACAGTACATATCGCCGGCTTTCCAGCGACCTGGCAGAACTCTGATTCAATTGCTCCTCCGTCCTTGACTGTATAGTTAAGTAGTTGCTACTATGCTCCTTATGAAAAGGACATCCATTATTACCATTTTTCTCTTTCTTTTTATTGCCGGAGTTATTACCGGAGGACTTTTTGCCCAGCAGCCGGATGCCGGTTCAGAGGAACCTGGCTTCGGACTTCAGGCACAGATGTTCCGCAACTTGAGCAAAGCTACATCCGAATTACCGAAGCATCTCTCCAGTATCCAGGAATATCAGTTTACCCCTGGTGATGTATATACCCTCACCTTCAATCCCGGCCTTGGCAGTGACGGCAGACCCCTGTCCAACGTTACCTATCCTGTTGAATTGCAGCCTGATTTTACCCTTGATATTCCAATACTCGGGAAAATAGATGTTTCCGGCATGACCCTGCAGGAGTTGAAAACCTTTGTTTCCTCACAACTAAAACAAAAAATGATCCTTCAGTATGTGGACTTCAGGTTAACCGCACCAGCCCAATTCCAGGTTTTCATTTACGGCGGGGTTTTAAGCCCTGGATACATCCTTGCTAATCCGCTGATTCGTGTTATCGATAGTATAGCCCTGGCAGGTGGATTGAAACCAGGCGCTACGTATCGACAGATAACCATTCTTCGGAATGGAAGCCCAATTATCCTTGATGTCTCCCGCTTTTACTCTAACGCGGATTTTTCCGTTAACCCTCCCCTTCAGCCCGGAGACCAGATTTTTGTACCCCAGGCTGATGTCATCTGCGACATCTCCGGGATGATTTATTATCCTGGAGCCTACGAGCTTGTGGAGGGGGAAACTCTTAAGGACCTTCTCAATTTTGCCGGGAATTTTCGGCCCGGAGCGGAGAGCGATTCTATTGAAATAGTCAGGATGAACGACCAGGGACAACGGAGACTAATTGAAGTATCAATCGGGGAAGCAGACTCCTTCATCATGATGATGGGAGATGCGGTAAGGATAGCGTCGGCTTCAGAAAATCGTGAAATGATCACCTTTGAGGGCGCTTTTTACGGCAAACCTACAAGCGGCACCCAACCTATTGCTGCTCCCCGGCAGCCCCTCAGGTTCGAGGTACCCTGGTATCCAGGGATAAGCCTTCTTTCAGTCCTCGACCAGCTTGGCGGCCCGACTCCCTACGCCAAACAATCTGAAAATTACCTCTTACTGAAAAAAACCGGAGAGAAAATCTCTGTTGATATTAAAACTCTCTGGGAAAAACGGGACCTGAATCTTGATATCGAACTTGAACCTGGAGACTTTTTCCTCCTGCCTATCACAACCTTGAAGGTTAATGTAATCGGAGAGGTCTCGACGCCGGGATCTTACGATCATATGAACGGACTAACAGTGGCAGATTATATTATGCTTGCAGGCGGGTTTAATCCTGATACTGCCAATCCAAACGGCATTTACCAGCTATCGAAGGGGGGGGATAGAACCAAAATTTCCCTTATCGATGAGGTTACCCCTGAAGCAACCATCCTGGTTACAAAAAACGCACTGCGTTCTGCTGACAGGACTATGAATGATGTATTCATCACCCTTGGATGGATTACCACAATCGCCGTAACGATTACGACCATCATTACAGCATATAATGCGCTTAGTGGCTTATGGTAATAGAAGAATCTCTTTAACTTTTTGGCACGCTAAAAGAGCTGACAAGGTCCTTTATAAAAGGATCGATAATAGAATAAATTCGTCGATTTCCATGGATTATTGAAGTAACAATCCCTTTTTCTTTTAACACCGCAAGATGCTGGCTGACCACCGGCTGTGATTGATCCAGGCATTGCCAGAGGTCCGTTACACAGGTATCCTCTTTTTCAATCATACACAGGAGTTTAAGCCGAACCGGATGGCCGCAAACCTTCAGCTTTTCGGCATACATCTTGATTATTTCGTCGGGGCAACTTGTTATTTGATTCATACGACTCAGAATACTCCCTTTCTTTTCATTTTTCAAGTAACTATTAATATAGGAATCATATATGAGTCATATATGGATAATTAGTTCTCCATAAATTCCCATGTGATTGCTTGCCCAAATGGTTTTCCCGTCGTATAGTCCCTAGATGATCTACCTTGATTGGGCGGCTACAGCCCCTCCGGACCGTGAGTGTCTGGATGTAGCCCTAAATACCGCGGTCGAGACCTTCGGCAACCCCTCCAGCCTTCATACCCCAGGGAAAAAAGCTGCGTCGGTTCTCATTGAAAGCCGAAAAGCAATTTCAAGGATCCTCGACTGCGCCTCTTCCCAGGTAATTTTTACCTCTGGAGGTTCAGAGAGTAACAATATTATTATTTCCAGTCTGCTTCTGAAAGGAAAAGCGGGATCGGTAGTTGTTTCGGCCATGGAGCACTCCTCAATTCATAAGCCTGTCGGGTTACTGAAACAAAGGGGATGGGAGGTTAGGTGGATAAAACCTGGCGCTGATGGTCTTATTGATTCTGCCGACGTGGCTTCGAAAGTAGATGAAACCACCGCTTTAGTCGCGATTATTCATACTAATAATGAAACCGGGGCAGTCCAGCCTATAGTGGAAATTGTTGAAGCTGTCCGTAAACGGAGCACAGTTATCGGCCACCCGGTTCACATCCATATTGATGCTGTCCAGAGCTTCGGGAAAATAGAGGTTAATATTGCAGCCCTCGGAGTTGATTCCGCCTCCTTCAGCGGCCATAAGCTTGGGGGGCCCCGTGGAGTCGGTATACTGTTTCTGAAGAAAAGTATACCGGTCCTCTACAGGGGCGGTGGACAGGAGACAGCCCTCCGTCCGGGAACCGAAAACCTGCCTGCCGTTACGGCCCTGGTCCGAGCCGCGACAAAAGGGGTAACATCCCTTCAAGAACACTATGATTATGCCTACAGCCTGAAACAGAGACTTGTAAAAGGACTCTCATCGGTTCCATCAGTTCATTTCATACCAGACAGGGATGTTGTGCTGCAGAAATCTTATTCCCCCTACATTCTGACTATCTCCTTTCCCCCCATCCCGGCAGAGGTTTTGCAGCGGGTTTTGAATGACCGGGGAGTGGCTGTTTCTACAGGTTCCGCGTGTGCATCAAAAAAACACAGAATATCCCACGTTCTTTCCGCAATGGGAACCCCGGAAGAAACAGCCTTTTCCGCGATCCGTGTTTCATGGGGAAAAACAACAACGGAAGAAGATATCGATATTTTCCTTAAGATCCTCTCTGAAGAGGTTGGAAAAATGATTTCAATATTCAGATAATTGGCAGGTCTATGAAAACACTCTTTTTAATCAAAATAGGTGAAATCTCCCTAAAGGGGGGTAACCGTAGTTTTTTTGAAAAAAAACTGAAAGAAAATATCAAGAACAGGTTCCGCGGAATTCCTGTTACGGTAAAAAATCGGCGCGGCCGTTTTTATGTTGAGACCGAAGAACAATTCGCCCCGCTTGTCCAGGAAGGTTTATCCCAGGTCTTTGGTATCGTTTCTTTCGCACGTTCCTTCGAAGTTGAAAAGAATATGGAATCTATCCGAAAAGTTTCGTGCCGGCTCGCCGGGGAAGCTGCAAGACAGGGAGCAGGCACCTTCAAGGTTGAAGCCCGCCGTTCCGATAAGAATTTCCCTTTCAATTCCATGGAAATATGCCGCGAAATCGGTCACGATGTACTGGAAGCCATCCCGGCCCTTTCAGTGGACGTTCATAAACCTGAATGGCAGCTGAATATCGAAATTCGGGACCGGGTTTATCTTTATGGCCGCCAGATCAAGGGTCCGGGAGGACTTCCTGTCAGCTCTGCCGGGAGAGGAATCCTTCTTCTTTCAGGAGGGATCGATTCCCCTGTAGCGGGATACCTTATGGCGAAACGGGGGCTAAAACTGGATGCGGTTTATTTCCACACCTACCCCTATACATCCGATGAGGCAAAACAGAAAGTTATAGACCTTTCACGAATCCTCGCGCCTTACCTCGCGGGACTGAACCTTTTCATCGTCCCCTTTACCGAACCTCAACTCGCCATTAAGAAGAAGGGTCCGGAAGCGGAAGTAACTATCCTTATGAGGATCGCCATGATGCGGATCGCCCAGGCGTTAGCTCATCAGAGGAATGCAGGAGCTATCGTAACCGGGGAAGCATTAAGCCAGGTCGCGAGTCAAACTACCGAGAGCATTCGGGTTACCGGCAGTTTTACAGACCTTCCGGTCTTCCGTCCTCTCATCGGTATGGATAAAGAGGAGATAATCGCAATAGCCCGTAAGATCGGCACCTTCGAGACCTCAATTTTGCCCCATGATGACTGCTGTACCCTCTTCGCGCCGAAACGGCCTGTGACAAGACCAAAATATGAAGCTACACGTGAACATTATAAAGAACTGTGTTTAGATGAGATGCTTGAGAAAGCGTTGAATGATGCTGAGAGGGTTTACAGCCGTGTTGAGAATCTTGAGAAATAGTCAGGTCAGGCGGTTTTTGAGGAGACCTCTTTTCCTGTCCGGACTTTACTTTTGTCCCTGGAATCCCCCGGGGAATCTTTTGGGGAATTATCTGAGGATTTGCTTTCGCCTGCATTACCGGTTTGAGTTTTACTACTCGTTTTCGCGGCAACGGAACTACCGGAACTTGAGGAACGATTATCAGTGACGTAAAAACCACTGCCTTTAAAAATAATCCCCAGACCGCCGCCAATGAGTCTGCGGACATCTCCGCTGCACTCCGGGCAGGTATCTACGGGTGGATCAGACATGGCATGAAACTCTTCAAAGAGGTGACCGCATTCTTTACACTCATAATCATAAGTGGGCATTGGGATTCTCCTTGCCCTAGTATTTTTTCACAGATATCAAAAAGACTGGTTTGCTGAAATATACACAGATTGCCCCCCTTTGGCAAGTCTTTAAAGGGAAAGCTCTGTAATAAAGGTTGTGATATCCTCAACAGGAATATTGGTAAATTCCAGAATTATCATGTTCCCTTCCGCCGCCGCATGGAGACTTCTGAAGAACAGTGACCCGGGAATCTCTTCCCGCCGTGAGGCAATAATGAGAAACCTTATCAGGGTGGAGAAAACACGGGCATCCTGTTCATTCTCCATTATCGCAAAACCGGCCCCGTTATACACATCATCATTTATTACAAATAGAAGTTTCACCGCTTTAATGGGAACCTTCAAAGGTCCAACAATAGATTCCATGAGCTCCGGGTCGGGATTGGGGATAAGAATGGCAATATCACTTTCGAGCGCGCCCGCGCTGAAGTCCGCGGAGAATTTCGGGCCAAGATGTCTTTCCCACCCGGTAAATCCTTCATTAGAAAGGAGTATCCGGTGAGTTCCGGGGAAAGCTATTTCGATGTTTCCCTCTTTTTCACGCCAGAAATTAAAATAATCTCTTTCCCAAAACCAGCCGCTGGAAAATGTAAGCCCCCACTGGATCGCTCCGGTTGGCAAGGGCCCCTCAAGAAGTAAAGTAAAAGCACTGCCCTGATCTTTCTTCAAGCTTATTGAAGCTGATAATCTCTCAGCCTTATCCAGCATCTTCCCGACATTTTTATCCCCGTCTGTAAGAAATTCTTTGAGAGGAAGAAGAATATCCCGATTTTTCTCGTAATTCAGGGTGATGTAAAGATCGGCGTCATCCGCAAGCAGTTCGAAGGGTGAATACTGTTCTCCCCCCGGAAAGGTTGCGCAGCCGGAAAGGAGTAAAAAGAGAAAAAGGGATAAGATCCCTCCCCACCGGAGGAGGGATGCCCGGAGATCTCCAGTTTTGCTACTCACCCCGCTGCCTTCTGAAGAGAGATGGTGCAAACGGTCTCTCCACAATCAACCTGCACACCCTCATCCCGGAGGGTCCAGCTCAGTTTTTTCGCGAGGGTTTCATCGAGCAGGTAATCCTGGAATTTTTCTACCGCCTTCTCTACCCCTTCAGGACCATGGACAAATAGTTCAATTCGGTCAGTCACTTCCAGACCTCTTTCCCGGCGCATATTCTGAATACCACGGACCAGGTCCCGTACCATCCCTTCCTGTTTTAACTCCTCAGTTATTTCAGGATCGAGAGCAATGGTAAGTGAACCTTCATTTAAAACCTTGAGATTCTCCTTCTCCGAACGATGCACAATGATCTGTTCCTCTACAATATCCAGGGTGCCGCCAGGCAGGTCAAGGGAAAAAGTTGCCCCTTCGAGGAGAGACTGTATTTCCTTCATGGATAACTCTTCGATTCTGGCAGCTGCCGCCTTCATGTCCTTTCCAAGTTTCCCGCCAAGAACCTTGTAATTCGCTTTCGCGCTGTATTCTACAAGGTCTTCCTCATTCTCCCGGTATTGGATCTCTTTGACATTAAGCTCTTCCCGAATAATATCTTCCATTTCCCGGAGTATCCGTTTCTCCACAGTGTCTCTGGTTACAATGTGCATTGTTTTTAAGGGCTGGCGTATCTTCAAAGAATGGATAGACCGCAGCGCCCTTCCCATGGATACAGCCTTCCGGGTCGTACTCATTTTCAACTCAAGTTCACGGTCCCTGATCGAATCATCTGCCACAGGAAATTTCGCGAGATGTATCGAATCAGCCATTTCCTCAGGTTTAAGGTTCTGATACATGGTTTCGGTAATAAAAGGGATAAAAGGAGCCGCTACATGAATGAGTTTCATAAGGACCGAATAGAGGGCCTGATAAGCCTGCTCTTTGTCCATATCATTCTCAGACCGCCAGAACCGGCGACGGGACCGCCTGATATACCAATTGTTCAGAAGATCAATGAACCTTACAATGGGTTGGATGGCCTTCTGAATATCGTAATCTTCGAGACAGTTGGTAACCTCAGCTACCAGTCCTTCAGCTTCAGAGAGAATCCACCGGTCCAGTGGGTTCCCCGGATTATCGGGAGCTTCTGTAGGCTGAATCTTATCTATGTTTGCATAGGTAACGAAGAAAGTGTAGGCATTCCAGAGAGGAATAATGATCCCTTTCAGGACCTCCTTTACCCCGGTATCGGAGAACCGCATGTCCTCGGCCCGTACAACTGCGGAATTCATCAGGAACAGACGGAGAGCATCGGCGCCGAATTTATTGATTACCTCCATGGGATCGGAGAAATTTCTCTCCGACTTACTCATCTTCGTACCATCGGAAGCAAGGACATTGCCGTTAACCACAACATTCCGGAAAGCCGGTTTATCGAAAAGGGCTGCCGCGAGAATCGTTAATGTATAAAACCATCCCCTTGTCTGCTCGATACCTTCGCAAATAAAATCAGCAGGGAAATTCGCCTCAAAATGCTCTTTGTTTTCAAATGGATAATGATTTTGAGCGTAGGGCATCGCGCCTGATTCAAACCAACAATCGAGAACTTCAGGGATCCGCTTCATCGTACCCCCGCAGGGACATGGAAAGAATACCTCGTCAACGAAATGTTTATGAAGGTCTTCGAGGTCCTTTCCGCTTTTATCTTTAAGCTCCTCCCTGCTGCCGATACAGACTTTTTCACCGCAGGACTCACACCTCCAGACAGGAATCGGATTCCCCCAGTACCGGTTACGGCTTATCGCCCAGTCACGGGCGTTTTCGAGCCATTTGCCGAACCTGCCCTCCTTCAGATGTTTCGGGGTCCATTTTATCCCCGCGTTTGCCGCAAGCATCTTCGCTTTTATTTTACCAATATCAACAAACCAGGAGGAGATTGCCCGGTAAATAAGGGGCTGTTTTGTCCGATAACTGTGGGGGTAGCTGTGGAGGTAGTTCTCCCGTTTAACGAGCTTTCCCTCCTCCTTCAGCTTCTTTATTATCCCCTTATCAGCATCTTTCACGAAAACCCCTTCATAATCGGGGACTTCGCCGGTAAAACGGCACTCCGCGTCAATCGGACAGACCACAGGAACGCCTGTCCCTTTCATGACATTGTAATCGTCTTCGCCAAAACCGGGGGCGGTATGAACGATACCGGTCCCGTCTTCAGTGGTAACATAATCCGCAAGGTGAGTTCTGAAAGCCCCTTGCTCCCGGTGAGATGCGAAATAGGGGAAGAGGGGTTCGTATTCTATCCCGGAAAGTTTCTGACCAGGGTATTCTTCGATAATAGTGTAGTCCGATTCATCCTTGTAATAGGCCGATAAACGATCCTTCGCGAGGATATAACGATCTTCTCCATCCTGGACCTTCACGTAAGTGATATCCGGTCCAAGGACCAGCCCCAGGTTCGAGGGCAGTGTCCAGGGTGTGGTGGTCCATGCGAGGAAATAGGTATTATCCTCCCCTTTTATCTTGAAACGAACGGTAATTGCGGGATCAACTATATCACGATATCCGCCTAAATTCACCTCAAAATTAGAGAGCGGTGTTGAAAGAACAGGGTCGTAAGGGAGAATGTAATAACCTTCATAAATAAGCCCTGCATCCCAGAGTTGCTTGAAAACCCACCAGATACTTTCCATGTAATCGGCATCCATGGTCCGGTATTCATCGTCAAAGTCGACCCATCGGCCCATTCGGGTAACTACATTCTGCCATTCCGAAGTGTAACGGAGTACAATAGAGCGGCATGATTCATTGAACTTCGCAACCCCAAAAGATTCAATTTCAGTTTTACCGGAGATCCCAAGTTCCTTTTCCATTTCGTATTCCACCGGTAAACCATGGCAATCCCAACCAAACCGCCGGGATACCTTTTTACCCTTCATAGTCTGATAACGGGGAATAATATCTTTTATTGTACCGGGTACAAAATGGCCGAAATGAGGAAGGCCGGTTGCGAAGGGAGGGCCATCGTAAAATACAAATTCTCCGGCGCCTTCCCGCTCCCCGATAGAGCGTTTAAATATATCTTTCTCTTCCCAGAATTTGAGAATTTTCTCTTCTTCTCCGGGAAAGTCTGCTTTTGAATCAACGGGATTATACAAAATATCCTCCTACAATACTGCAAGCTATTCTAGAGAAATTGAATTACGCGGTCAAGACAATTATCCATCCACAGCAGTTCTCATCCATCCAGGTCATTTAAGTACCTCGTGATCTTTTCGATCCTCTCCTTGAATTCCTTAAGTTTGGACTTCTCCTTTTCGATGACCTCACCGGGAGCGTTTTCAAGGAACTTCCGGTTCTGAAGTTTATTTTCGGTGCCCTGGATGAGCTTTTCGAGTTTCCCTCTCTCTTTTTGAAGTTTCACAATCGCTTTTTCTATATCAATAACATCCTTCACATACACGAAAGCTTCGAATCCATTGCCGGCAACCGGTATGGCTCCTGCAGAATCGGGCTGCTCCCGGGAAATGGTGATCTCCGAGGTATTGATAAGGAGGGCCGCAACATCCTTGTGTCTGCTGAAGAAACCGGCAGCGGTAAAATCCTTTTCCACCTTCACCCATACACGGATCTTTTTATCAGGGGGAATGGTAAATTCGCTTCGGAGGGTCCGCACCGACCGGATCAGATCCTGGAGCAGGGTGAACCGGTCGACAATCTCCCGGTTCTCTCGTTCTTTCATTTCAACAGGATAGGGAGCATTTATTATGGCTTCTCCATGCTCAGGAAGCTTCTGATATATCTCTTCGGTCAGGAATGAGAGGAAGGGATGCATAAGACGCATAGACTCTTCGAGAACCGCAAGAAGGAGAGAAACAATTCTATCCTTTTCCTCATCATCATCGCTGTAGAGTGATATCTTTGAAGCTTCTACATACCAGTCACAGAAATCATTCCAGAAAAATTCATATATCGCGCTTGTGGCATCGTTAAAACGGTATGAA
>JAGLYY010000283.1 GCA_023131935.1 Spirochaetales bacterium
CAACCGGAAGAAGGGTCCGGCCCGGAAGATTCATCAGCAAATAACGGGTAGCGTTCCAGATTTTATTCGCGAACCTGGATCCCATTTTAAAGGTATCCATATCGATGAGGATATCCTGACCCTGGGCCGCGAGGAAAGCAAGAGTAAACTTCATCGCGTCCGCTCCATAGACGTCAACCACATCCAGGGGATCAAGACCGTTCCCTAATGATTTGGACATCTTTCTTCCCAACTTGTCCCGGACCAGTCCCGTTATGTAGATATCCCTGAAAGGCACCTCACCGAGGAATTCCATACCCGCCATGATCATTCTGGCTACCCAGAAAAATATGATGTCATACGCGGTAACAAGGGTTGAGGTGGGAAAGAACTTTTCGAGGTCATCTGTTTTCTCCGGCCATCCGAGAGTCGAGAAGGGCCAGAGCCACGAAGAGAACCAGGTATCAAGAACATCCTCCTCCTGTCTTAAGCTTGTTGAGCTGCACTTTGGACATTCAGAGGGATCATCCTTACTAACGATGACTTCAGCACATTCATCGCAGTACCAAACCGGAATCCGGTGTCCCCACCAGAGTTGCCGCGAGATACACCAGTCCCGAATCCCCTTCAGCCAATGGGTATAGGTATTCTCCCACTTCTTCGGGTAAAACCGTATCTCTTCCCGCTTCCAGGCTCCCATGGCCTTTTCCGCCAGTGTTTTCATGGCAACAAACCACTGGTCAGAGAGATACGGTTCAACAACGGTATTGCAGCGGTAACAGTGGCCAACCTGGTGATTGTGCTCCTCTTCCCTGATAAACAACCCTAAAGCTTTCAGATCATCAACGATTATCTTCCGGGCTTCTTCAACAGCCAGCCCCCGGTATTTCTCCGGGGCGCTGCCCCCGATAGTACCATCGGGGTTGAGGATATTGATTTTCTCAAGATTATGTCTGTTACCCATTTCCCAGTCGTTGGGATCGTGCGCCGGGGTTATCTTAACCGCACCGGTACCAAACTCCATATCTACAAACCTGTCAGCAATGACAGGTATTTCCCGGTCTGTCAGTGGAAGTTTCACCATTTTTCCAATGATGTCGCTATACCGGGGATCTTCAGGATGAACCGCTACCGCCGAATCCCCAAGCATTGTCTCCGGTCTGGTGGTAGCAATCTCGATATTCCCGGAACCATCTGATAGTGGATAATGGTAATGATAGAGTTTACCCTGCACTTCCAGATGCTCAACTTCATCATCCGCAATGGCAGTCCCGCAGGAGGAACACCAGTTTATCAGATAATTGCCCCGATAAATCAAGCCTTTCTCATACAGGTTGACAAAGACCTCTCTTACAGCCTCTGAAAGTCCTTCATCCAGGGTAAAACGTTCCCTTGACCAGTCACAGGAAGCCCCCATCTTCTGCAGCTGTTTTACGATAACAGCATGATGTTCCTCTTTCACCTTCCAGGTTTCTTCTAAAAAAGCTTCACGGCCGATTTCATTTTTGGAGGTTCCCCTTCCCTTAAGTGTTTTTTCGACTATGTTCTGGGTCGCTATTCCAGCATGATCGGTACCGGGGAGCCAGAGTGTCGGTTTTCCAAGCATCCGGTGATACCGGATGAGGATATCCTGGAGAATAATATTCAGGCCATGTCCCATGTGGAGAATGCCGGTAACGTTTGGCGGAGGAATTACTATGACAAAGGGTTTCTTATCATTAGCGGCTACCGGAAAGAAGAAGTCCTTCTCAATCCAGAAATCATATATACGGTCTTCAAAATCCTTTGGATTGTAAGCTTTTTCAAGCATCTTGTCTCTCCTCCAGCAATATGGTTTGCCATAGTAGCAGATTTTATAAGGCACTTCAAGAAAGAAAGGCAGTCCTTTATGGAGGATATACTGCCGCGGTTCTTTCTCTATTCTTCCCCGATATTACCCTGGATGAGGATCTGATATCCCTGTTGACAGAATCTTATGGAGAATTAATTTTTCCAATATCTGATAATCCAGGTATTCAGCTGCTATTACATCTTATTCATCGACCCCTGCTGCCGGGCCCTATCTATCTTTTCCATTTTTCGATAATAAGCAGCCTGTTTCTGTATCTCTTCGATATCAATTACATGGATTTTATTGTCCTTTATTTTCAGACGGGTATTTTCAAACAATCTTCTTGTAACAGCGCTCCCCTCCACCTTATCGAGACCGACCATATTGGCAAGCTCCTGGGGGCCAAAATCAAAGGTATAAGAATCATTGGATACAGGGACCTTGTTCTTTTCGAGCTGAATGAGCATCGCGTCGTAGAATTTCCCCAGATTATCCTTAATCTGGGTGTTTGCAAGTTGTTTGTAGATGAACCATATCCTCTCGGAAAGAAGCTGGGTGAGTTTCGTAATGATCTGGGGCTGGGATGATACCATCCGTTTAAAGTTTGCCTTGTTTACCGCGAGAAGGGCTGAATCCTCGTAGGCAATAGCGGACGCACTTCTTGGGCGATCTTCCAGAAGGGACATTTCTCCGAAAATATCTCCCGCTTTGAGGAGAGCCAGTAATACCTCATTGTTGTTAACAATTTTGGTAATTTTCACGCTTCCCCGTTGGATGATATACAGCTCCTGTCCTGGTTGGGCTTCAGAAAAGATCATAGTGTCCTTGGGATAGGTTCTATTGAAATCTTCGTTCCCGGAATCAATATCGAGGTAAACCGTTTTCGCGTATGGCTTTATTTTTGCCATCCGCTCTTTAGCAACTCTGATATTCTCGCCGTTGATACAGTATTTAATATATTGATAATACGCGTAATACGCTTCGTTATACTGACTCTGCCTGGCATAGTATTCTGCCACCCGAAACAGGTGCGAGGGATTTTCCTGGGCGGTGCTTTTCAAGGTAAGTCTCGTGAGGGCTTCATCGAGATACCGCATTTTTTTTGAAAACTGCTGGATGATTTTCATGGCTACCGGCGCATTTCGCTCAATAAGAAGGCCAAATTGTTCCCGATGCACCGATATCAGGGAGACATCGCTAATCGCCTGAGCTGTTTCTATGTGACTGTGATTGGACATGGTGGAAACAACCCCGAAAAAGTCCCCGGGATTAAGGATATTGCCCTCCTCGACAACCTCAATCTCTTTGCCTATCCGAACGTTCCCTCCCCGGAGTATGTAGAAGTAATCGGCCCTTTGTTTTCCTTCAACAATGATATATGCACCCTTCTTAAAGTTTACAAGTGAAAGCTGTAAAGGATTATTCATACTACTCCCGGACAAACCATTATTAGTATTAATTCTACGGGGTGCCCCTATCAGTTGTCAACGCACAACACTAGTATATCGTATCAATAGAGTCCGTACACCTATTTTCGGTTGATTTATTGAAAAACATGATCCAGAAGGGCCATTTTACCAGATATCTATCAGGCGAAGGTCTTTCCAGGAAACTGAATAACTTTCTATTGAGGCGGAATGTTCCTCGTGGAAGGTCTGAAAACTGTACATTTCTTTTCGCCGGACAGTTAGCCCCCCTGGAGTGAGTGGTTTCAAATCGATTAGTCCACGGGAGAAACTGATATGGTGGTTGTCAAGATTTCCAAAGTAGTATTCCACCGGATCCTGTACCTGGGGCATATCGCCAAAACGTGCACCTCCAGCCAGAGCAGGATCAACCGGCACCCAGCCAAAAGCTTCAAGATAGAACTCAGCCCAATAATGTTTTACTGTATCCTTATTGTTATAAACCATATACCCTGCAACTGGCCTTGCAGGTATCCCGGCATCTCTGGCAAGGGCGGTAAAAAGGACTGCCAGTGTATAGGAATCCCCTTTTTTCTTCTCCAGGTTGGTGATTATCCCGGTCGAAGATACTTCCCGGTCGAAGGTCATATTCTTTACGAGCCAGGAAAAAATATCACGGGCTTTCAGGTAAGGATTAGTCTGTCTTCTGGTAATGGAATCAGAAAGAGAGCGTATTGCCAGGTTATCATTGGGGATAATGATATCCGGGGCAGTATACCGCTTATAAAACTTTCTTTTAGTATTGTATGAACGGATAACTTTACTGGGATTTATGGTAGTTTGAACGGCATATCTGTCAAACCAGAAGGTTTGCTGGATCTCATAAGAGTGGAAAGGCTCAAGATTTTCAAACCTGAAACGGTTTACCCCCCGGTAGTCTTCCCAGAGAGGGGTAACCTCCCCATACTCACTCTTGATATTACGCTGCTCCATTGAAAGAGCAATAATTGGGACCCACACATCGAGGGCGTTCTCCCCTTCTCCGTCTCCCTGCACATCATGAATTCGCACCCCAATCGAACATTGGTAGCCCCGCTTATCAAGAAAGAGTTTGTTACCCACCTGTCCCGCGACCTCAAAATAAACGGCGTTTGACATTCCATGGTCTGTTTGAATCTGAATTGTCCCCGACGAAGCCCCTTCAGGAACATGGACCCGGACTTCCTGATCGCTCCAGATCACATAATCTTCATCGAGATGTGATGCCCTGGCGAAGAATGGGAGGCTTTCTCCTATATTTCTACCCTCATCGGGCAGACTGATCGGTGTAAAAAGTACAGTTCCCTTTCCCTGCTCTAAACCGAAGTTCAGCCCTGTAAGGGTAATCAGGCTTCTTACACTGCCGTTGCCGGGATCAACGCCGCTTATATAAGGCAGCCCCGGAGCAGCGGGACCTGAAAGAATAATCGGGATGTGATTTTTATTGGTAAAGAGTTTTCCGTTGCTCCTACCATGCCGGGTTGAAACAAGGACCATGCCGGAACCGGCATCCTCAGGGACCCGGACACTGATACGATCATTTGTCCATTCCAGATATAAGGTGGAGGTTGGACGGGCACCGGCAATAGCAACTTCACTACCTTTTCGCTCATTTCCAAAATTTTCACCACGTATGATGAGAACAGTACCTGGGAAAGCAACCTCCGGTGTGATACTCGAGATCAGCGGAGGTTTATCAGTAAACTGCATACTGATAAAAAGAACAATAAGCACAATGGCGAATATCAGTATGGGAACAAAACTTCTATGCCGGACAATCCGGCGGTGTACCGGGACTTTTGTCATGAATCACCCTTGACCAATTCTTTATAGCGGAATACCTGAATTTCAATCTCGATGGTATAGAGGGTCACCTTTTCCGAGGGAGTATCATCTTCATCGGTAGAGGACTCATCAGCACTATCATTTTTCTCCTGAATCCCCAGCGGGAAGAAAAATACACTTTCTCCATGTTTAACCGGCAGTGACTCCATCGTGGTATGAAAATCCATCTTTCCATCCTGATGGGTGACCCACACCTCCCCCTGGGCGAGAAGCAGAAAGGTGCCATCCTCCTTGATATATGGGGTAAGGTGTACGATGACTTTCAAGGTATCGCCGTTTAAACTGAGATTTACCGGCCTGCCTGAAATGGTATAGGTTTGACTTTCTACATTCCAGAGAGGAGTTCCCTCTGCGTCCCTGACCTCTGTCAGAATATTAAACACAATGGCTTTCTCCTCAAGAAACTGGTATCGATCTTCCTGAGCGGTGAGTCTATCCGGACAAGCTGCCGACATTAGAACAACAAACCCCAGAAGAAGGATTTTTCTCATCGATATCACTATTTACTCCGCTCGTATTCTGCGGCACGTAATAATGTGGGTTTACCTGAGAAATCATAGATCGGTTCCTGCGGTAATAGAATAGTAACTTCGAAAGCTGTGGTATCTCCTTCAATAGCTCTGTGGAGGTCCTCAATCGTTTTAATCTGAACATCTACAGGAAGGGTTTCGATTTTTGAAACTGTCCGGAAAGGTTGATCTTGTTTTAAAGACACGACAAAAAAGAGGGAAAGAACTGAAACGAAAAGTACCATGAAGGCCGTAGCTACAGGAACGGGAATAACAAGTTGTTTCTGCCAGATCCTTTCCCTGGAGGTAACCTTCCGCAGACGATTGATCGCCTGCCAGACGGTAACACTGCTCTCTTCAATTCCAGGGATATCTTCTGCCAGCAACACTCTTCTGAGCTCTTCAAGACAACTCAACTCCTTCCGGCAGGAAGAACACACTTCAATATGCTCTTTGATAGATGCCATCAAGCTGGATTCGATTTCTCCATCGAAATAAGCAGAAAGTACCTCTTTGTCAGGGCACATATTCACCCTCCTCGTCCAAAAGCTCTTGCAAGCGATTTCGCGCCCGGAAAACCCGAACTTTAACATTGCCTTCTGAAATCTTCAGAACTTTTCCTATTTCCCGGTAATTCAACCCACTATATTCCTTTAAGATAAGAACAACTTTCAGCTTCTCCGGAAGCTGCTCCAGACCTTCCCGCAAACGAGCAGCTGATTCTTTTCTCAGCAGACAATCCTCCACCGATTCCTGAACCTTCATTGGTTCTCTACCAAACTTCTCGAAAGCTTTACGCTCCCGCCCCTTCCGCTTTACAAAGTTCAGGGACAGGTTTTTTACCACCCGAATAAGCCAATATTTCGACTGATCCAGGGTCGGGATCGGGGGATATCTATTCAGAAACCGTATAAATGCCTCCTGGCACAGCTCCTCGGCAACCTCCCGGTCTCCGGTGATACGAAAGCTTACACGCATCAGGATGGGAAATGCCAATTCGTATACCTCTCTGAAGGGGTACGGCCCCTGTTTCTCCACGTTCACTCCTTAAACAACCAATGGTCCCCGACCGTTACACCAGTTTTTTCCAGCGGGTACCATCGGGGGTATCTTCCAGATGAATTCCCCGGGATGCAAGGAGGTCCCGTATTTCATCGGCCCTGCGAAAATCCCGTCCTTTCCGGGCGGCTTCTCTTTCTCTGACAATGGCGAGGATCTCTTCATCGAGATCCACTGATTCTATCTCTTCAAACTCAAGACCGAAAATCCTATCCATATCATACAATATTGCCAGCTTTTCCGGTGAGGATATTTCAGGATCTTTTATAAGAGTCCACATATCAGAAAGTGCCATGGGCATATTCAGATCGTTAGCGACATGATCCTGGAAATCCCCGAGATACGCTTTTCCCTTCGCCCCTATCTCTTTCAAGGGGATGGGACCTGATTCTTCTTTAAGTCTTCTAATTCTTTCGAAGAGATTGTTCCTGGCGTTTTTCGCTCCATCGAGGGAATCCCGGGAGAATATCAATTGACTGCGGTAATGTGCTCCAAGACAGAAATAACGGTAATCCATGGGATCATACCCCTCCTCAATGAGAGATCCCAGGGTAATGAAATTTCCAGTCGATTTGGCCATCTTCCCACCTTTCATAAGGAGGAACTCACCATGCATCCAGTAGTTTACCCACTTATGCCCTATAGCAGCCTCGGATTGCGCGATTTCGTTTGTATGATGAACGTTAATAGCATCAACACCGCCGCAGTGGATGTCAAATTGCTCACCAAGATATTTCATACTCATGGCCGAACATTCAAGGTGCCATCCGGGATATCCCCTCCCCCAGGGGCTGTCCCACATCATCGTCTGGTGCTCAAACTTTGATTTTGTAAACCAGAGAACAAAGTCTCTTGGATTTTTCTTGTTTGAATCAACAGCAATTCTGGCTCCTGACTGGAGGTCCGCTTTATCAAGGAGAGCCATCTTTCCATACCCGGGAAACTTGTCGATGGAAAAATAGATGTTACCGCCGGCTTCGTAGGTAAATCCACGCTCTTCCAGCCGTTTAACGAGGCCGATCATTTCATCGATGTGTTCGGTTGCGGCACAACTCACATGGGGCCGGTTGATGTGTAATTTTTCACAGTCCAGGAAGAAAGCTTCAGTATAGAATTTCGCGATATCCCAGACTGAACGACCTGACTCACGGGAACTTTTAAGCATCTTATCTTCGCCATCATCAGCATCATCGGTAAGGTGTCCGACATCGGTAATATTCATCACATGGCGGACTTCGTAGTCCGCGTATTCCAAGGCACGACGCAACAGATCTTCAAAAATATAGGTTCGTAAATTTCCGATATGCGCATTGCTGTACACTGTAGGACCACAGGTATACAAAGAGACTTTTCCAGGAAGGATTGGGATAAACTCCTCAATTTTCCGAGCATCGGTGTTGTACATCTTTACTTTCATAGGATGCCTCCAGCATTCCTGCTTAAAAAACCGGTAGCATTTTCCAAACAGATCCCGTAATATTGCAATGTGAATACAGTACGGAAAAAACTTGAAAAGATCAACATAAGCGGTTCTATCTGTTTCGATGAACCCATGGCTCTCCATACCACCTTCCGTGTCGGAGGACCTGCTGATATTTTTATTACCCCTTCAGGGATCGATGATCTTAAACTGATCCTTCCCTGGGCACAAAGAGAGAACCTTCCCATTTTTCCCCTCGGCGCGGGAGCGAACATCCTTGTCTCCGACAGGGGAATACGGGGCCTGGTAATCAACCTGTCCGGACTCAATGAAATGACGCTTCACGGCGAGGTCCTCGTTGCCGGGGCAGGGGTAGAGATAAACAAACTTGTTGAAAAGGCAGCTGATGCCTCTCTTTCCGGGCTGGAATTCATCTACGGGATGCCTGGAAGTGTCGGAGGATCTGTCTGGATGAATGCTCGATGTTATGGTATATCTCTCTCCGATATTCTCAAATGGGTAGAGAACCTTGATCCCGATGGAAGGATAACCCGGTACGAGAAACGGGAAGAGGATTTTTCTTATAAGCGGTCTCCTTTTCAGGGCTCCCGGTCTATTATTCTGCGATCCGCCTTCTTGCTGCAGAAAGGATCACCTGAGAAAATTCGAAAAGAAATGGAGGCCCACCGCTCTGACAGGAAGCGGAAGGGACATTACCTGGCCCCCTGTGCCGGTTCAGTCTTCAAGAACAACCGGGATTTCGGTGAACCTTCGGGAAAAATCATCGATTCGCTGGGCCTGAAAGGATACCAGATAGGCGGCGCCAGGGTTGCCGATTTTCATGGTAATATTATTATCAATAATGGCAATGCCCAGGCCGCGGATATCCGGAATCTCATTGAGTTTATCCAGAAAGAGGTGTTTGAAAACAGGGGATTCATGCTGGAACCGGAAGTTCTTTACGCTGGAGAATGGCTGGACCAATATTGTTAAAATAGATATCCGTAACAGCTGAGGGAGAATGTCTAATGAAAAAACTGCATGAAATTATAGACACACCGGAAATGATAACTCCTGAAGAAATACATTTGATCACCAACGAATATCCAATGGAAGGATTGATTGAGGAATGGGACCTTCTTAAAGAGGAAGACCAGCTTAAAGTTTTTATGAGCCTTGAACTCGAGAAAAAAGTAAATCTGATAAATGAACTATCTGGATCAAAACAGGAACGCCTCATCGAAGATCTCTCCGCCCAACACCTGAAGCTTCTCATGGAGGAGATGGAACCCGATGATATCGTTGATATGATCCAGGGGGTGTCACCGGAGATCCGAAAATCGGTCTGGGACAACCTGACCGACGAAGTAAAGCGGGAAACCCTCTTTCTCCTGCGCTTCGACGAAGATGATGCAGCCGGAATCATGACCCCCCGGTATCTTGCGGTACGTGGAGATATTTCGGTACAACAGGCAATACAGTTCCTTCGGAAGAGTGCGGAGGAGGCTGAGTCTCTCTACAACCTCTATGTAGTCGATCCCCTCCAGCGGCTCCTCGGAGTAGTCTCCATTAAGGACCTCCTGAAATCAAAAGATGAAGAGATAATTCAGGATATCATGGATCGTAATTTCATATCGGTTCTCGAAGATACCGACCAGGAGGAGGTTGCAAAAACCCTTGAGACTTACGACCTGCCGGCTCTGCCTGTACTTGATAAACTTGGCCGGCTCCTCGGAATCATAACATTCGATGATATCATCG
>JAGLYY010000284.1 GCA_023131935.1 Spirochaetales bacterium
GATCCCTATATGGACAGTACGATCTGGCATTTGATAAAAAAACGGGTGCCCTGGCTCATCATCCTGCTGCTTGTTGGAACCATTACGACGAATGTTGTCCATCATTACGAAGAGATCATCATAGGCGCGGCATTCCTCTTTATTTTCATGCCGGTCATCACCCAGACAGGAGGTAATTCGGGAAATCAGTCCTCGACCCTCATGATCCGCGGTCTCGCCACCGGGGAGCTTCACTTCCGGAATATTGTATACATAATGTTAAAGGAGTTCGCAATTGGACTTCTCATGGGAGTTATCACCGGAGGGGTCATCATTCTCAGAAGCTTTCTCCTTCCCCCGGGGTTGGAGATTTTCTACGCTTTTACTATCGGGATATCTCTGGTGTTAGTGGTCCTTTTCTCAACAATTATCGGAGCCCTGGCGCCACTGTTGATTCACCGTCTCGGCTTTGATCCAACGGTAATGTCAGGTCCCCTTATGGCTACCTTGATTGATGTCGTCGGTCTCACGATTTACTTCGAGATTGCGAAAGCTTTCCTCAGGCTTTGAAAACAATATCCCAGGTATCGATGGCGATCTGATAGTTTAACTATAATGTATAAGACCAGGAAATACAGGCTTCAGAAAGAGAGAACCCCTCAACTGAAGAACTCTCTCCACCCCACTCCGCTTTCAACTTTATCTCTATCTTCCCCCAGGGGAAAATCATCCCATGAGTCCACCTAAAAGAGGAAAAACCCTGATTATCAAAATCAAAGTCTCCACTTATTTTAAATTCATCAAAATCACCCCTCACCCCGAAACTACCATCCCACAGGTGAAGCGACTTAGCACGAAAAGAACAATCCGCGGTGACATACCGACCTGAGATTCTCATTGCCGCGGCAACCTCATGATTAACCTCCTCTACTCCCCAGGGATTAATATCCTGTGAGAACTCATAGCGGAGACTGATTTTGAATGAGGTGCTCTCATACTGGCTCCCTGCCCACCAGTCCAGGTTTGTTGGGATTGCGTAACCGGGGAGGGGGGGGATCTCCACGAGAGATCCCTTTATTCCTCCGTCGAAAGATATTTCGGGAGTAATATTAATCTTCAGTCGTGATCCTGAAAAGAGGGGATGTTCCAGAGGCTCCCGGTACAGTGTTCTGAAAAACCGGGAATTGATTTTTACGGTGCTGAAAAGAGAGATCACCTTCCCCTCAATTCCCAAGGACACTCTAAAATAATACCCGGGAGGATCAACAAGACTTCCTGAAATGGCACCGCAAAGCGAACAACCCTTTCGGGCGCTGCCAACGGAAAGACGGGAGAAAAAACTCACTCCCATATCGGTCCCGATGCCTGAAGAAAACCATTCATCCGCAGTCCCCTCCACTCCTCTACCCGCAAAGGAAACCAGGGATAGAACGGTTCCAGGAAAAATTGGAACTAAACATTGTGAACCAATTTGAACAGGACTGTTCACTTTTCCGACAAGGAACAAGCTATATCTGTCGAGGACAGAGAAAGAACAACCAAGAATACCGGGGTCCCCCAATCCTCCCTGCTGCGTGAATCTGCCATCATTAAAGAACCGTTCCCCATCCAGAGAGGTTGTATCCGGGTTAAAACATTCCAGGAGGAAACCTGAAGGAGTTAAGGGGCCTGCGATAATACAGGAAGTCTCAACAAAGGGGTATACCTGTGGAGGTTCATCATCCAAAAGGAGGAGCAGATGACCAAAAAGAAACTTTCCAGTACCTGTGTCTTCATTCCCGGTATTGCCTGAAAAGCTTGCACGCAGTCTGAAATCTCCATCTTCATTAAGAGAGCCGGATAGTGAGAGATCCTCCGCGGCGACAGAGAGAATGGGGAATACCAGTAACAGGAAGAGGAAGTGATATGAGGTAAAACAGGTTCTCATCACTCTCTATTACTGCCTGTTTATCACCTCCGATTCAGATGCGCCTTGATTTTTTACAGGTATTATGTGAGAATACCCCCTCTTTCATTTGACATACAAACAATATAAAACACACGAACAAACATGGAGGTTCATTGTGGTTATCCTGACACTTAATTGTGGGAGTTCCTCTCTCAAGTACCAGCTATTTGACTGGGACAATAACGAAACCCTGGCTACCGGAATCGTCGAGAGGATATCCCTCGATGGATCTTTTATCAAACATACCGCAAAGGGGAAGGAAAAAGTTAAAATTGAACATTCCTGTCCTTCCCATAGAGAAGCTCTTGAACTATTAATGGAGACCATCCTCCACCCCGAATATGGCGCTATTGACGACCTCAACGAGATAAAAGCTGTTGGTCACCGGGTTGTTCATGGGGGGGAAGAGTTTGCAGCCTCATCTATCATCACAGAAGAGGCCATGGCAAAGTTCAAAAGCCTTGCCCATCTTGCCCCACTTCATAATCCCGCAAACATCATGGGAATTGAATCGGCAATGGCTGTACTACCGAAAGTACCCCATTGTGCTATTATGGATACCGCCTGGCATCAGACCATGCCTGACTATATCTATAATTATGCTGTACC
>JAGLYY010000285.1 GCA_023131935.1 Spirochaetales bacterium
AGGCTGTAGGCTGTTAGGTAGATAGGCTGTAGGCTGTTAGGTAGGAAGGCTGTAGGCTGTTAGGTAGGAAGGCTGTAGGCTGTTAGTAAGGGCACGATGCATCGTGCCCCTTTACAGCCTTCAGCCTAACCAATCTGAATAGTTACAAAACCCCGGTTGATATTGTTGAATCTTTCTACCACACTAATAAGAGAGGAGCAGCTATGGACGCCGGGATTATCGGAGCAATGGAAGAGGAAATCCGGCTGCTGAAAAGCCGGATGGAAAATATCAAGGAAACTGAAGGGGGAGGATGCCGTTTCTACGCAGGGAATCTCGAAGGGCTCGATGTTGTCCTCCTGCAGTCGGGAATCGGTAAAGTTAATGCCGCAATCGGGACAACCCTGCTTATTGAACGTTTTAAACCGAAGGTCATTATTAACACCGGTTCGGCGGGGGGAACACATCACTCCCTCGAGATAGGGGATATCA
Source organism: Spirochaetales bacterium (assembly GCA_023131935.1). Lineage (GTDB taxonomy): Bacteria > Spirochaetota > Spirochaetia > JAGLYY01 > JAGLYY01 > JAGLYY01. Next base: position 472 of record JAGLYY010000285.1, read on the forward strand.
TCATTTCCACAGAATTACGCCATCATGACGTAGATGTTACCGCCTTCGGTTATGATTATGGTCAGGTTCCCAAAATGCCATCCTCTTTCATCCCCCATGATGACCTCATTGATATCGCTGAAAAGGTCATCGATAAAATCGAAGGGGTTTCCACCCATAAAGGGCTCATCGGAACAGGGGACTCTTTCATGAGTGATCCGGACCAGATTCACGTTGTACGGAAGAAAATGCCTGACCTCCTCGCGGTGGAGATGGAGGGGGCATCAATTGCCCAGGTCTGCCATCAATTTAATGTGCCTTTTCTGGTAATCCGTTCTATTTCAGACATCGCGGGAAAGGAATCCCCTGCATCCTTTGAGAAATTTCTTGAAACCGCTGCCAAACATTCGGCAGAGATGGTTATTGAGATCCTTCGGGAACTCCGGATCAGGGGAAAATGCTGCTGAATCTTGTAACGGAATGTACACTCTTTTTTATACCTTGCCAGTCAGGGCCTTCACCTGTATAGTAAGAAGCGCAATGACTTTAGATAAAAATATCCTCTATGAAAAAATTACTAAGATACAGGATGACCTTCCCCGGATCGACCTGATGATTGATGAGAGCGAGGCCTGCCGGAAAGAAGACCCCAATTTAGCCCAGGATCTTGGGAAAGAGGCCATTAAACTTGCCCGGGAGAAGAAATACCGGAAAGGGATCGCCCGGGGACTGATGAATCTTGGTACGATTCTCTATGAGAAATCCAGGTACCTGGAATCGGTCCCTTTTTTCCGGGAAGCTGTCGATCTCAACAGAAAACTTCCGGATGAACAACACGATCTGCTGGCGGCTCTGAATCGTCTTGGCGCAACTCTTTCTTACATAGGTGAATATGCTGAATCGATAAATATCCTGAAAGAAGCACTGCATTTAAGTGAGAAGCTGGGGGATATCTCCTACCGCGCCAAGGTGTACGCAAATCTCGGGAGTATCCACGCCGATATTGGACACCTTGAGGATGGGCTGGATCATTTTCTGAAGGCCCTTGATATTTTCCGTACACAAAAGGACAGCCATGAAGAGATCACCATTTCCCTCAACAACATTGGCAATGTTTATAAAGAGCTGGGTGAATTTGATAAAGCTCTTGCCCCCCTCACGGAGGGGTATACGCTCGCACGAACCTACAATCTGACCGCCCTGATTAGCTCTATTACAACTGAGATTGGAGAGGTCCTGCAGAAGCAGGGAGAACCGGATAAGGCGGAAGATTACTTCCAACGGGCTCTGGAACTTGCCCGGGAACAGGATTTCACCGATTGCATCGCTGATAGCCTTCTGAAACTAGCGGACCTTCGACAGCAAGCTGGTGAATATGGCGATTCGGCAACGTTAGCTGAAGAGGCTCTGGAAATCACGAAAAAAAACAGTTTATTATACATGGAGCTTGAGGCCCACAAACTCCTTACTAAAATTCAGGAAAATCAGCACCAATACCACAAAGCTCTGAACCATGCTCAGGATTCAATTCGTTTGGAAAAGAGACTACACGACGCGAAAATGGGAAAAAGCATCCGGACCATTGAGTCGGACATGGTGAAAAAGAGCAATCAACGGATAAAAATTATCAGCGAGATCGGCCAGGAGATAACCTCTACTCTCCGCCTGGAAGAGGTACTGGAAACGGTTTACCGCCGGGTGAATGAACTCATGGATGCTTCGCTTTTTGGAATTGGACGCTATCTTCCGGAAACAGACCAAATGGTTTACGAGATGCGGATTTTTGACGGGAAACGGCTTTCTCCATTGAGCAGGAAAATTGGAAATGAGGAAAGTTTCTTCGCCGTCTGTGTTAAAGAGGGGCGGACAGTCCACCTCAACCGTGTACAGGATGAATATCTTCGCTATATATCGAAACCCGCCCCACATTTCCCCGATGTCCGGATGGGCGGCAACCAGCAGATCCAGTCCCTCATCTATGTACCTTTAAAGGTTAAGAATCTTGTTACCGGTTGTATTTCAGTGCAAAGTTACAAGGAAAATGCTTACAGCACCTATGACCTCGATTCTCTGCAAGCTCTGGCCGGGTATGTTTCCATAGCCCTCAATAACGCTATCCAATCGGAAATTATCAGCAAACAGAATATTGAACTCAAACAGCTTTCAATTGTTGATGAACTGACCGGGATTTTCAACCGGCGTGAAATGAACAGACAGCTTGAAACTATCTGGAATTGGTCCAGGAGGCTCAAGTCCCCGATTTCTCTTCTTATGATTGATGCTGATCATTTCAAGAAGGTCAATGATCATTACGGTCACCAGGCTGGTGATGAAGTTCTGCACCAGCTTGCTCAGGTAATTTCAAATAAAATCAACCGTTCAAGTGATTTTTGTGCCCGGTACGGAGGGGAGGAATTCATTGTTGTTCTCCCTGATACCCCTTTAGAAAGCGCTATGAAAATCGCTGAAGCAATTCGGCTTGAGGTTGAGCAAACAATCTTCACGTTCAAAGGGGGGAGCCACTCTATAAAGGTAAGTATAGGAGTTGCCGCC
>JAGLYY010000286.1 GCA_023131935.1 Spirochaetales bacterium
AACACCTCACATCACCGGCAGCAAAAAGCAGAGCGAGGAACGAGCGGCGCTTTTTGCTGTCCGAGTGTATGTGATTGTTAAATGGCAACGTCTCAACTGTATGGTATTTGCAAATCAATTTCTGAACCCTTTATTTCAACAAATACAGGCGGTGCACCCCAATCATCTGTTATTAGTCTATCTATCAGCCCCTTACCCTCATAACCTTGCTCCTTAAGTTCCGAAAGTCTCAACAAAAACTCTTTGGTTTCCGTAAATTCTTGGAGGCTGCCATCTACAAATCTAATTGTTACCTGGATCATGTAATTATCCTCGCCGCCTGACTTGCTATTTGTTGGGGTTCTTTCCTAACAATTCTTTAGCCTTTGGCAAACGCTTTACTATTGCTTTATATCTTGGGCCTTGTCTGACATTCTCAAAACCCTCTGTGCCATTTGCTTCGTAGAAATCCTCAACTACTTCAATATATTTTTCGCAATAAGCAACTTCTTGTGCATAATTTTTTTCTTTTCTTGAAAGAATGGCAACTCTTTCAAAATAGTATGGTGCAGGCACCGTACCAGCTTTATTCATAGTATTTAGCTCTGCATCACAGCATTTTTTCATATAATTCAGATCATGCTTTTTGTCTTCTGCCAACTCCCATGTTTGTTTACCTTCAACTAAATTTGCACCATCAGTGACTTCCGATATTAGTTCACCAGAAGTTTTTGATTCGCCATTGGGCTTATGTAAAGTAGGATTTTTTTTTCCAAATAATTTACTCAAAAGACTCATCGTTGTTTCCTTGCCATTTAACGCCAAGCTTGAGGGGCGTGTGTGAAGCGGCAGCGTAACACACGTCCCACTCAAAGCTTTTGTTCGGCCTTCTTGATGTGTTCTAAGAATTGCGGTATCTTATATGGCTGCTGATGAATGACATACCTGACAAAATTATCTTTTAGTCCTTCACTTGCTGCCTCATAAAATGTCTTAAAATGAACAGGGAACTTGTGATCGTTTAAATGTTTTCTCCAGTGTATTTTTTCCTCGGTGTCCATAAAAAAAGTCAGTAAGATTGGAAGTGCAGAATGAGCGAAATGCATCCCTGAATCTTCTGGGATGACGAAACTTTGATGGATTATATCCCTTTCAAATCGCTCTTCTGAAACAGGTTCGGCAGAAATAAATAGCGGCCATAGGCCAGCATGAAGTGTTGACAGTTCTTTTCCACCTGAATTTACAAAAGAAGCTTGCTCAATACGAACCTGCCATTTTTCTTCACGGTATGAAGGATCTATTTGCTCGCTTGATACAAGGTTTTCTTTCTTTAAATGAAAATGCAGACCGACATTTGGCTCCATCTTATAAACAAAATCCCCTGCCAAATGACTCAGTAGATTGTGCTTCATAGCCTCTTCAAAAGTTAGATGATAATTGGTAATAGCTTTCTTAAAGCAGTCTATGTCTACCAACAACCATATACGGTAAAATTTCCATGCAACAATAATTGGAAGGCCTACAAGGGATGAATAACTTTTGAGTTTGTTAAAATAGCTCTCTTTCCACGACAGTTTCTTTTTGTTAGAGGATTTGACTTCAATCAATAAGGGAACGCGAACATCGTCCTTAACAAAACATGCAAATAAATCTGGAACTTGAAAGCTTTCGCCTGATTCTGGAGGATATTGTTTTTGATCCAGCTTATGTATGATAATACATTTTCCTAACCAAGATAGGATAAAAGCGATCTCATCTTCTGCAGGTATTCCAAGCTCTAACCTTTTTATCCTGTCAATTACAGACGATGAATCAGCATCCCAGCCGAGTTGCTGGATTGCTTCAAAGATGAGTCTGGCCGATGAATCTATTTCAAGTTTTTTCATTTTCTTAAATCGGATGCCGAACGTCGCTAATCAGCCGCGCGGCTTTTTGCGTCGGCTGAATTAGCCTGGTTAGATTGCCTACGACGATGGTGTTGCTGTGAAAGCGTGTACTTTTCCGTTCGTAGAAGTCTCCATATCCACTACCCATATCTCTTCACGATCAACGAACCGCATAAGATGTAGACGGAGAAGGCGCTCTATTCTCTGAACCCATTCAGCCACGCTACGTTTAAAGTCGATATGCCTCTCCTTATTTGTGAAAGGGTTCCAGGTATGCAGGACTTCGCTACATAGATCGTAAAGAGTAACGAAGTCTTCTTGTGTTAAATAACCATCATTGACGTGTTCGAAGTGCTTAGCCCCGGATTCCTTTACATGATCAAGAATAATTGGCTGTGGATAGAAACCAGGATGAAGGCGATCAAGACCACTTAACATTGCTTTCGCCTTCCAATGGTTTGCAAAATTCGCGTGAGCTTCTGCATAGAGTTTCTTGTTAGCCGTCATCGAAGCGAACACGACAAATTCAAGAGACTTCCTGAGCTGCACGGCGACGAATTCGTAGTCGAAAACTTCGCTTCCTGTCGAAAGATTTCCCTTCGCCACAGTATTTACAACTGCTAGGCGGCGCTTCACATCCTCCATACAGTTACAATAAATTCCTACGAGTCCATCATTCATGCAGCAGAGTCCTCCATAAATTTCCTGGCAATCTAATGCGGCGGCTCACAGGCCGCGAGCTTCGAGCGGTCCTTGTGCAGCCGCTTTGTTATATGTCGTCAATAGTAGTTTCTTCAATATCTGATACCTTTTCATGTGCCATAATAAAATTTAGCTCTTCAGGTGTTTCAAGTGCGAGTCCACAATATTCACAGTACATTGATGTTGGGAAGGCTCCTACAATCCAAACTTCACCATCTGAATAATCGTAATCAGGCTCAACAAGTATTTCAGCAGTATTCCCGCAAGCAGGACATTCAACTAAGCCATATCGATCTGCCATTCTTTCATATTTTTTGTTTAGTTTCGAAATTTCATCGAATCTGTCTGAATCTTCAGACATTTGTTTCCAATATTGGTGATGAGACAATAGCTTTTGTTTGATCTTATGCTCTGTTTCTGAGAGGGAGGCTTTTGCCAACAGCTCAAGACCTGGCGGTTGATCCCCAATCAACTCCTCAATTGGAATGTTCAATTCATTAGAATAGTCGGAAGAAACTAAAATATAATGGTCAATCAGTAGCTTTTTTGCTTTTTCTAAATTGATTTTTTCCAAAGGTAAATGTGCAATATTGTCTCTATAATTGGACAACGCAAAAAGAACATTTAGGTGTTTGTTGGTAG
>JAGLYY010000287.1 GCA_023131935.1 Spirochaetales bacterium
ATGAGCAACAATATTGATGGAACCATGATCATCATTCTTACAGATGCCTACTCAGATCAAGCATATATTCCTGAAACTACTAAAACAACTGGGTCTGCTACTGTTATTGGAAATACAATCTATGGTGAATCCACCACGGATACATATGGTGGTTTTTATGTTTCAAAACCAAGAGTCCGTTTTGAGGTAAGCTTGTATTCAGTTGCTATAGGAGAAATAGTTTGGAAGGCTACAACATTTACTGCTGGTAATGCATTTGCAGGAGAAAAAACATTAGTAAAATCACTTTCTCGGAAGGTTGTATATGAATATGCAAAAGAATTAGGGTATTAATCATGTATTAGTTTTGTCACACTAAGTATTCCGGGAAAAGGCTATTGTAAATGTTCACGACATTGACCCCCGCGTAATCGCAATGCTGACCCCCTGAAATTCGGTATCTTGACCCCCTTAAAAACAATCAGATAGTTTCAATTGCAGGAGGTATTAGTGAACAGAAGGGAGATGGATGGATATGTACAGATTATTCTACCACCATACTACCGGGTATTCCTTCTCCTCACTTATCATGCTTCATTATAAATAACAGGGCTTACAGTCATACAGCTTCAAATCATGCAGGATTTCAACTTATTATAGCCAGGCAAGAATTAGTGTGCTAAGATAGTGTGAACTTGAGATTTAATAGTTATAGCTCCTCAAGGAGTTCGGAAAATGAACAGCAGCAAAGAAAACAGTGACATTCTGCATCCAGCAGGATATCATTAGCTCATGAAATCTAAGGTTAGCGGGAACATGGGACGAATCATTGACTTGAACCTTTGGCAAAGCTTGAAAGACATCCAAAACAGCAAAACAGTCAACCGTAAGATGCTGTTGGCATCATTATATCTTACATCATTTGAGATCCTCAAGTCTTCGATAGTTGATCAAGTTCACGACTATTACCAGATCGGTTTTCACAAGGATCGAGGCAAAATATACGATCCCAAATACACGATGGAAGTGCTCTCACTTACAAGAGATGGCAAAGACAAACTCATAGCATCGGCGCGTTGGTTGGTCGGCATGGAGGCGCTTATTGAAACAGATGTTGAGAATATTACAGATATCCGAAAACATAGAAATGAGATTGCGCATGAGCTTCATGAAATACTGTTCTACCATGATAGGAATGTAAAGGTTGAGCTAATCAAAACAATTAGGAATCTGGTTTACAAGGTAGATGGCTGGTGGATAAAAAATGTTGAAATTCCGATCCACAATAGCATTTCAAATAGCCAGATACCTGAAAACGAAAGCATCGAGGCGTTTTCAGGTCCAGTTATAATCCTCGACATGATCATAGATCATGTTTTCAAAGAAACTGGAGGATAGAAATCGAGGGAGAGCCGAATCGCTAACTTGCTGTTCCTCGCCCAAACCCAATGCCAACTCTCGCTTAGGCAAATCGCTAAACCTTTCCTGATATGACGCGAAAAAAGTCGCCTGAAATTATTTCCAGGCGATGATCTTTGATACGCTCATTTTTAATATAACATTTTCATTAATAAATCCTACTCAGTTGGATCTTCAGCAAAATATTAGACGAATCATGTTCCACGCCAGACCTGGTTTTTACCACTTACCAAGTGAAACATTATTGCACGTTTCTTAATAAAGTCCGTGCTGGCAACGTAATGGAAAATGATGTATATTAAATATTCAATAGGTGGAGTAATGAGATGAGAAAAATATGTTTTCTGTTATTGATTGCGATTTTTACGGAAGGACTTTTTGGACAATCATTATTTGATGTTGCTAGTTACGGGACCCCGGAAGAAATCCAGGCCGCTTTAAGAGCGGGTTCAGAGGTCAATGACCGGACCGAAGGTGATCGGACACCCCTGATGTACGCGGCACGTTTTAATCAAAACCCCGAAGTTATATCAGCTCTAATAGGTGCGGGTGCGAAGATCAATGACCGGGACGAAGATGGTCAGACACCCCTGATGTGCGCGGCAGGTTTTAATGATAACCCCGAAGTCATATCGGTTCTACTAAATGCTGGTGCAGAGATCAATGACCGGAACCAATCTGGTGGCACACCCCTGATGTACGCAGCAGGTTTTAATGATAACCCTGAAGTCATATCGGTTATACTAAATGCAGGGGGAAAGATCAATGACCGGGACGAAGATGGTTGGACACCGCTGATGGGTGCGGCAGGTTTTAATGATAACCCCGAAGTCATATCGGTTCTACTAAATGCTGGGGCGAAGATCAATGACCGGGACGAAGATGGTCGGACACCCCTGATGTGTGCGGCAAGGAATAATCGAAACCCCGAAGTTATATCTGCTCTACTTGATGCAGGGGCGAAGATTGATGAGCGGAATGAAGTTGGATTGACACCACTGATGTTCGCAACACGTTATAATCAGAACCCTGAAGTTATATCTGCTCTACTGGTTGCAGGAGCGAATATTGATGACCGGGAGATATATGGTCGGACGCCCCTGATGTACGCAGCAAGTTATAATCAGAACCCCGAAGTCATATCGGTCCTACTAAATGCAGGTGCAAAGATAGATGATCGTGACAAATCCGGTATGACGCCTTTAATGTATGCGGCAAGTTCTAATCAAAACCCCGAAGTCATATCGGCTCTAATAGATGCAGGGGCTGATGCAGAACTACAAAACGATAGCGGTAAAACCGCATTCGATATAGCAGAAGAAAATGAATATATCAAGGGAACAGCTGCTTATTGGGAACTGAACAATAAGAGATTTAAATGATAGGATGTTTCTACAGCCTTATTGTATATTGCAAATCATAGCTGTCCAAAATAATCATAGCAACTCCATTTGAAGGGATAAATCAGGTGGAGTTAGCGGGCTGCCGAATGGTTTATTGACCCACTCCCACAGACACCGTCGTGAAAACAAAAGCATGGGAATTATGTTCATCAAGCTGCTGATTGTCCATTTATGAGTCGATATGAATTTTAAGTAAGTCAAAAGCAGGTAAGAAATCATCGCTGTCCATATCTGGATGAGAATTGCATTTTTACTGGTACCGAGGAAACTTTTAATCTTTAAATTCTGCTTCATGGTCTTGAAAAAGATTTCGATCTGCCAGCGGTCCTTATATACTGCAGCTACTGTAGCAGGAGACCAGTCCATTTGATTCGTCAACAGCACAATGTATTTTCCGGTTTCTGGATCTTTCACCCTGACCCGTCGCAAACGCATCGGACATTTTTTCTTTGTGTAGTATCCACGCATTTCTATAACCTGATCCGAACTGATGTCTCGATATTTACTTACATCACGGCGTTCTACAACCCTGTAATCTGCGTTTTTCTTTTGTCGGGTAACAAAGTAAATGCCTTCGCTACAATAAGTTGCGAATCGGGTGAAGTCTGTATAAGCCCTATCGAATACCGCTACGTCACCGGATTTTAATTGCAGATTATCAAGTTCGTTGACTTCATGTTGCTTTGCTGTAGTGACGGTAATAAACTCAGGAATATATCCGGCATGGTTGAGTTTTACATGAACTTTGATGCCTCCTTTCTTTTTCCGAAACTTGGCCCAGTCATACAGCCCCAAGCATAAGTCTATGGTTGTGGCATCAATACTATACAACCGGTTCTTAAATCTAAATTTGTGTCCCGGTGCATTGGAGGTTACTTTTCTCAGTAACGACTCAAATACGGCTTTAAATACTTTATGAGATCTGTGAGTATTGGTGTAGGAAAGAGTCGATCGCTTCACGCTTTTAACTCCAAGATGATAAAGTCTTTGTCCCTGTGCCGCCATCCCTGTTTCGATTCCTCTCAGTCCATCCTGACCTGAAAGCTGGGCAAAAAGCATTGAGACAAAGTGTGTCCACGAGGAAAAACCTTTACTGTGACGCTCGGTTTTGTGTTCATTCACAGCCTTTTGAAATTCATATCTCGAAATAAGCTGTAGCATTTGTCCGAAAATTGTGTTATGCTTCTTCATGCCTGATCTCCTTTCCTTATAATGAATTAGCCGGTAAGCTTGACTCATTATATACTGGATTTCAGGCTATTTCTATTCTTTGTTTTGGACAGCTATGATTGCAAATGAAAGATAAGGGGAAAAAGATGCTACCACGACATGCGGCTGGTTCAATGGAGCTAAAAGGCGGGACAGGGATGATAACTGGGATGATATCATGTGGAGACTTTCTCGAAATTTATAAAAGAGACAAAACCTTCCGAGTTCGGTCACCTGAAAATATTGATCCAGAAGAAACAAATCCTAAGGCTCTTTGGGTTACTTCTAAAGCTGATGACGTAGGGACAGAAAATAAAATAATTGCAAGGATACTTTTTCAAGGACACGAAATTGTCAAAGCGGCTTGTTTTGACGAAGAAATAAACAAAGAAGCTGTAACACAAACATTACATAAATGCAAAGAGACTCTGATATCTTGTGAGAAAATATATAACAATATATCAAAGCAAATTGAATATATAATAGATGAAATAAAATCAGAAGGAATTGAAAGAGACAACCAAGGCAGAGGCCTGAATCCATTTCCACAAGTCATTGACCTTGAGAATGAGTGCGGCTCATTTCTTGTTCTCGTAAACCGTGCTATTAAAACAATTTGTGAACTTCCTATTCTCTTTTTGCCACTTGAACGTGTAGATTATAACTTTGATTTTCTCGGCAAAAGATTGAGAAAGCATTTTTGCACCGATACAAACTTAACCCGGTTTGTTTTCTCTAACGCCAAAAGCATCCGTTACCTAATCGATCTGAGAAATTCCAACGAACATCCAGGAAACAAAAAAACAATAATTCAAAATTTTCACGTTTTACCGGATTCCAATATTCAAGTTCCTATATGGCAAGTCACAGGTTATCCTCCTATGCCGATACAAGAAGAAATGAAAGCCATCATTGATTTCTTAATTGAAATTGCAGAAGTAATGCTAATTAATTTAGTTATGGCAACAGTATCTAAAAAATATCCGTTTATTATAGAAAAAAATGCCGAGGCAGACATAAACCCTGATAACCCTCAGCTTTATAGGCTTTCAATAGACATTAGAAAATTGAATATCAGACCGAAAAATATATAACAATAACATTCAGTTAACCAGCAACACGTAGCCAATTTTTGGATAGATTCAAGTTGTTTGCTTTTCCCAAGCTTGACGGTAATGCCAAGGTGGGTAACTAATGGTTATCGTTATATTGTCATATGATAACCAAAATGAATGAGACAGAATCCGAGATTGAGAAGTAAACAGAAAAATTTTTAGCTGAATTTAACTGCGAAAGTGATAGAGATGCTGTTTAAATAGCATCAATGGGCATAATCCCTTATTTCCCGGATACATCGGGGAATATTACCAGGAGCTTACATTCTATGCAAAGTTTACTATCCGTCAACGGGGTGCTTGTGTAATGGCGTTCAATCCAGTGGGTCACAACAAACCGCCGCACAGGCTGAGCCGGATACCCTACAAAAGCCCCGGGTCCCGTCGTGAGACGCCGCCGCAGGGGTTTTTTTTGAGGATGATTATGGAAGATGAAAATCCCGAAATAAAACGAAAAAGACTTACTCAGAGGGATTGACCGCGAACGCGCTGGACAGCATTGTCAATGCTTACTCGTTCCTTGAGAAATTTAGCGACAACTCAATTCTTCGCTTGCAGGACGACCTCGAAAAAAGTTTTAACGACTATCTCAAGGGGAATCTCTGACCACCGAACGGCATTTTGCTTTTTCCAGCTGATATGTGATAACTGTCCAGATTCAACGGGCTCAAAACTGGGCTGGTTGACGATTCGTTAAATTAACCAGTCAAATTGCATTTTATTCTTCACAAATCATATCAATAATAATATCTTTTATATACCCTTCAACAAAAGGACTTTCAGAAATCATATCAAGAATATAATCGAAATTCTCTTTAAGGAGTACACCTACATTATCCAGATCGTTGATCTTATACGCTAATTTTTTTGCTGATGTAAGACTAACCCGCCTGATTTCGACAATACTTTTTAAGGGAATGATCGGATCTTCTATAATACATTCAGCATGGATTGATGTTTGATAGGTATCTAATTTTGAAGTTGTTAAAGTATAAATGTAACTATCCTTAATGAGATCACTGAGAATTATAAAATATTTTGCTTTAATTTCACCGTCGGGGAACATAAATTTATCATCCCGGATAACAGTCCCCCGACTAAGATTGCGGATATCATTAAGTTTAAGTTTCATTAAGCATAATTTAAATCAATAGCTGAAGATAGCCTTTCTTCTTCTTCAAGTACTGAATACTCTTTTTTTGACAAAGTATCTTTAAAAAACAGCTTCAAATCAATCGGTTCAAAATCTTCTGCAAGCTTCCACGGGTTTTCCTTATGGGTTTTGTAACTTAATTGTTTGGCAGTTAGCTGGCCATACTCCTCCACAACATCTTTCATCAATTTTAACTCAAAATCTGACACATATTTAGGATCAAATTCTCTTTTTGGAGTTATTTGATACAGTATATTGTTATAGTATTTTTGAGGATTTATTTCAAAGAAATCCTCAAAAATGTCATGATATCCTATTGCTTCCGATTTGTCTAAAAGTTCCTTTAGACGATTGTAAACCTCAGGGACCGGTCCTTGAGGGTATTTCTTATAATCTTGTCCGGTGGCAGTTCTTCCTGTTTCTTTAAGAGAAAAAACATCTAAGTAATATAAAAGCTTGTTTAGCTTTGTCAGTCCAAGATCTTTACAATTCCAAGAGAAGAAAAGTATTATGTTTGCTAATTTGATTAACTGCATTCTCTTACGAAAATCCAATTGTATTCTCCTTATTTTTTTATTCGATACAAGCCAGATATGTTACATATCTATACTATATATCTATTTTCGGAATTTTGTAAGTGCTCAATAACCATATTAGACAAAAAAATGACGTAAACGACGACAAGAATACACCACAAAGCCCGCTGACAGCCTTTTCCAGCGAACTGATACCATTGCTTGGCTATATCGATGTATTGGATGTACAGGACGTACGCCAGACAAGGTGTATGCACTCCCTTTCGATTGACCATTAGCCCGGATATCACTTCACCGGTTTCAAGCCGAACAAGTCCGAAATGCGCCCGGAGGCTGACCTTGAAAAAGATTCACCAGTTATCTACAGATAAACCTTTGACCTATCCCCACCGATAATCGGGATGGAGGAGGCTTACCGGGAAAAAGGAGGATCCATGGAAAACCTGCCATTGTGGGCTCTATTGCTCATTGCAAGCATTTTCGGGGGTGTTATAACAAAGCTGTTTGACCTCGCATGGAACGCATTGTTCAAACCGCGCCAAGAGAAACGCTCACGGCAAAATAAACCCACATATCAATCCCTTGATAGGATTTCTGAACTCTTCGCTGAGTATTACCACAAAATAGCTTATGCATCAGATCCAGACACGACCATAAACATACTAATCGCGAAGTTTCAAAGTTCCTGGCGTGGGCGGTCCAGGCATCTAAACAATAGAGATATTCAGATGTGTGAACATGCTGAAAAAATCCTTGCGGATCTTTGTAACTATCGATTTTGCAATAGAAATAATTCCTATACTTCTGAGAGCAATGGAACCGTTACTATAAACCCATATCTGGCGTTCAAGGAGACAATGAAATACTTCAGAAAACGTTTAAAGGCTCTGTCATGATCTCCCGAACCCACTCCCACGCGCGAGAAGCCCCGCAAAGCAATTCTATCGTAACATTCTCTATCCGCTTACCCGAAAACTACAAAGAGGCCCTACAGGACTATTTTAAGCACGAGAAAGGACAAGATTTGTCAAATGGCCTCCGGGGGTGGATTTATGAAAGAATGGAAAAAGAGGGGCTGAAATGATGGTTGGTATTATAATCAGTATTCTTGGTGTGCTAGTAGGAATTGGCGGTGTTTTGGATGCACGGTATGAACGAAAGGAAAAAAAGAAAACAGAAGCAACCCTTTTGAGTAATCAGGAACAGCATAAAAAGGCAATAGCTGATTTGCGTTTACAGATGGTGCATGAGATAAGGGCAATCAGAGAGGGTGAAATCTCAGAGGCTGAAAAATGGGATATATTCAACGATTACTTAGAAAAAAGATTTGATGATATTCTGCGAAACTATGGAGAAGAAATTAGTGCGAATAGTATGTTATAAGCATTATTGCTTTTTACCTGAGGATCTTTCGAAAGCCCCTTTTTTTAAGCTCGAAATCGAATGGATGAGATTATAAGGAAAATGCCGTATTTCCTTCTATCCAGAATCTGGGGATGTTAATACGTCTTTCTTGTCCTAATTTTTCATATTCCGAACCATATAATCGCTTTTGGGTTATTATTTCATCTTTCATAAGCCCCGAAGGGGCATAATATTATTTTAACACAGGGTGTAGCCCTGTGTTATGGCGCAGCCATAACTCTCCAAGCCCTGAAAGGGCGATATAATTATTCCCAGATATAACGCTCATCAAATACTACTTCATGTTTCTTAAGCAAAGCCATGTATTCTTCCTGAAAGGTTTTTTTATTGTGGTGTTCATACTGCCTGTCAATATAGGCCGTCACTATATCTACTGCCCTTGGGTTTACAGAAAATGCACCGTATCCATCCTGCCAATAAAAGTTT
>JAGLYY010000288.1 GCA_023131935.1 Spirochaetales bacterium
CGTGCAGCAATAAGGTGCTTATGCCGTGAAACCGATTTTTGATCCTCTTTTCCCTCAAGCAGGTAAAGTTCATTATCGATCTCAGCAACTTTTGCGTTATAGGCCTCGAGACTATTCAGTTCCTTTTGAAGTAAAGTTTTATGAAAATTCTTCCAGCCTGATACAATGGGATTGCCGCTTTCTTCGAGATCTTTTTCAATTCTTTGAATCGCCTGTCTGACCATCTCGTCCCGTCTGTGAAGGAGAAAACTTTCTCCAACCTGGAAACCGATGGACAATACAGGATTCAACGCGGTACTGGCTTCCTGAAAAATCATTGAAATATCATTTCCGCGGATCGATTGCATATAAGCTTCGCTGCGCTGAATAATGTCAATTCCCTTTGTTTTGTCCTTTTCGCTGAAGTATAAAACTACTTTTCCCTCTTCAATGCGCCCCGGAGCCTGAACTATTCTCATCATCGAACGGACTGAGACGCTCTTTCCGCACCCCGATTCACCCACCAGTCCGTAAGTTTCGCCGTTGTTTACTACGAGGCTTACTCCGTTTAGCGCTTTAACGACCCCTTCGAAGGTGTAGAAGTTAGTTCGTAATCCTTCTGCTTGTGCAAGTTTTTCCACTACTTTCTCCTCATCTTGGGATCGAACACATCTCGTGCCGCGTCACCTAACAGGTTCCATCCGAGAACAAACAGGGCAATCACGAATCCCGGAATAAAAACGACATACCAGTAGGCGAGTCTATTTTCCGGAGGTCCAACAATCCAGTTCCTGCACATGGAAACCATCTGCCCCCAGTCAGCGTATCCGGTTTCAGAACCTAGACCTAAGAATGACAGGGCGGCAGCTGTTAGTACCACTGTACCGATATTCATTGATGCGACTATGAGGACTGAGTAGATTGAGTTTGGAAGAATGTGCCGAAGGATGATTTTCAGGTTGGATGAACCTGAAGCGTGGGCAGCCTGGATGTATTCTTTTTCCCGGATAATGAGGATATCTCCCCGTATCATACGGGTATAGGTGGGCCAACCTAGAATTATCATTACTATGATTATAGACTGCAATCCCCGCCCCAGGGCTACGACGAGGGCCATGGCCACTACAAGAAAAGGAAGGGCGTAAAACATATCGGTTAGCCGCATGATAATCTCATCGAACTTGCCGCCAAAGTAACCCGCGATCGATCCAAGAATGGTTCCAATTATCAGGTTAATGAAGACAACGGTGAAGCCGATTTTAAAGGCGCTTCTTGTCCCCCAGATGATACCGTAGAGGATATCGTACTGCTGCTCCATAGTCCCCAGAGGATGATCAACGCTTGGGGCCGATGGAGTTATTTTCCAACCGTCATGGGGGATTTTGTAGGGATTATTCACATATTCCGGCGGAGCGAGAACCGGCGCGAATATGGCAATGATCGCGAAGCCCAGTATTATTGTAAGTCCAATTATTGATAGTGGGTTTTTTATAAACCGTTTTAAAGTGAAAAGGGTTTCTTTCAGCTTCGGATGCTCAGAAACAGGCGCTTTCTTTTCCCTTTCACTTCCCGTTATAGCGCTTTCTGTTTTAACGCTTTCCATGATACTTCTCCATTTGCTATCTTCTTATTGCTCAGGTAAGTCTGATTCTAGGATCAACCCACGCGTAAATAAGGTCAACTATCAAGTTAATAACCACAAACACGGTGCCGAGAAAGAGGACATTGAACATGATGGCAGCCACATCAAGCTGAGTTGCCGCCCTCGCCATCCAGAGGCCGATCCCTTTTCGGGCAAATATTGTTTCAGTAATTACCATGCCGCCCATAAGGCTCGCGAACATGAGACCTGATATTGTTATTACCGGAATTAAGGCGTTCCTTCGCGCGTGGGTGGCGATAATGGTTTTCTTATCAGCTCCTTTCGCGAGCGCGGTCCGGATATAATCCTGACCAAGGGCATCGAGCATGCTAGACCGCATCAATCTCATTATGAGAGCGCTGCTCAATAGCACCAGGTTTATTAAGGGAAGGGCAAGATGATTCAGTGCGTCCCAGAAAATGTCCCAGCGCCAGTTCAGAATAGCGTCAATGGTAAGGATTCTCGTATATTGATGGTATTCAGGACTATAGAGAACTTCCTTTCCTACGTTTGAAATGGTCCCGGGCGGAAAAATACCGAGGAGTCCGTAGAAAAGCATCATAAGCATCAGCCCAAGCCAGAAGGTTGGAAGCGAATACCCGACAATAGCAAGGACCCTGGTAAAATGATCTACCGGCTGGTCCTTTTTTACCGCTCCTAGGGTGCCTAGCCAGATCCCCACTATTACTATCAGAGGGGTCGCGTAGAGAACAAGTTCAAAAGTAACGGGAAAATACATCTTAAAACCCTCGAGCACAGGGGCTGAGGCTGTTATCGAATGGCCGAAATCACCTTTAAAGATGTTTTTCATCCAACGGAAGTATTGAACAGGAGCAGGGTCCCTGAGCCCATATTTCATAATAAGAGATTCTATCTGTTCATTGCGAATTTTCTCACCTGTCACATAAATTGCAACACGCTGCCCTTCAGGGATAAGCATCATTATTGAAAAAACGATGAGAGATACACCTATAAGGACCAATATCATTAACAATAATCTGCGGATTATGTAGTT
>JAGLYY010000289.1 GCA_023131935.1 Spirochaetales bacterium
TGGAAATTTTCCATTTAGCAATGAGGCGGAAAATCCCAAACGGTAGAAAAGACAAAACCTTTCCTTTCTTTTCAATCCTTTTTAGCTTTTCAGACGCTATAGCTTGATCAACAGGAGGAGATGTTGTTGTAGTGTGAGACAAAATCAGTTTATTCACTTTGTTCGGGTATTTGTGAGCAATTACCTGAGCCAAGATTCCACCAAATGATTGTCCAAGGATATTAACCCGGTCAATACCTTCAGTCTCAAAAATTTTTACTATTCCATCTGCCAACTCCCTCATAGTTGTTACCGGCGGATATGTTGGACAAACCATTTGATATTTATCCTCTAGCGGCGCGAATACAAATCCCATAGCTTCGCCAATGCCCGTACCGCCGGTAAGTAACAGCAGGGCTTCTTCCCCCTGTCCACAAGATATATACTCCCAATTAGTATCATCTACCATAATGTGTTTGCGTGGATGTGTAGAGCGAAACCTCTTCAATCTTTCAATTTGATTTCGTGGAACTTTTTTATAGAATTTATCATAAATATCCTTATTCATTTGTTTGTTCTCCTTCTGTTATTTTTATCTTTCCCAGGCTCTATCCTGGTCTCGACGATGATGTTGCTCTGAACCTGAAGACCTTTCCTTTTCGATCAACCGGTGTGAACAAGTTTTCCTTCGTTATAGCGTTCAGAAACTCGTCCACGTCCAGGTGTTCAGCTGTAGCGCAAAGATGACCATCCGGTTTCAATACGCGGTGAAATTGCTCCATCAGGTTGCCCCTGTCTATTATGAACTGTAGCACGTCGTACAAGAAAACGACGTCTACACTCTCATCCGGCAATACTGTATCCCGGCCGGAGAGAATCGTTTTAACGTTGGCAAGCCCTCTTTTACCGACCTCTTTCTCAATTGTCTTTATGCACAAGGGATGGATATCCAAAGCATAGACAACACCGTCATCCCCAACGATCTTTGAAGAGGGTATGGTGAATACTCCTACCCCGCATCCGTAATCCAGAATGGCCTGCCCTTTTTGGAGCCCAATCTCACGCAGGATTTTGGCCGGATTTATGAACTTCGCGCGTATTCTCAGCACCGACGACATGATCACAAACCCAATGGCAGGCATCATCAATCTGCCCTCCCCGCGTTTGAATATCAGGCCCCTGAACATCAAAACGCTCACAACGAATTGAGCGATGGCAAATCCCTCAATCGTTAAAAATGGCGCCCTCCCCCTGGCCAGAAAAACCTCAAATCCGGAATGACTGATCATGGCAACAGGAATGAGTGGGATGGCGATCAACGGTATCAAAGCAGATAGCCAGTGGCCAATTGGCTTTCCCGTCCCCCCGTATTCTTTGATGGCCAGGAGAGCAGATACGCTCGACAGGATGCCAATAACCATCTCCAAACCGATCGCGTTTATGCAGCCAACGCCGCTGACGTAGCAGACGGCCATAACTGCGGGGCACAACAGCCCAAGCAAGATGTAGAAGACGTACTTTTTCATTTTTCATCTCCTCCGAGGTATGCGGCAATGTTCTCGAACCACATCGCAGGTTCGAGAACCCAAGTAATGACTTGTCGCCGTGTATGCCTCACGTTTTATGTTTCACGTGACTTGTAGGCCCGGTAACCAAAGTAGATCAACGACAAAGTGATCCAGCCGTTAAAGTATGGGCGGTTCTGGAATGGGGCAATGCCAAACAGGAGCAGCACCAGCGGAAACAGGTTCAGAATTCCGAGTATAACGGTCAGCAGGTAACCTGTTCTCCAGTTAGCCAGGCACAACAAGCCGATGGCGTAGCCAATTGGCCGGTCGCTCTCCAGAAGCAACCGCCGCGCCGCCATGAAGTAGGGTTTATCCATATTCACGCCTTCCAGGACAATCCAGTGGTTGTTCAGGTAGACCTCAGCCCAGGAGTGCGTAACTACCTCGGGTGTGAAGCGGTAGGCCAGTGGGGGCATCACGCCCCACTGCACGGCTTTGTCTACCTGCGCCAGATAGAAGCGGGCCGGTATGTTTGCCTCGCGGAGCAGCGGTTCCCTGGACAAGGCGGGCCGCTGTTTTCCGTACTGTCCCTGTGTCCAGATCTACCAGGCGGGTGGCTTGCAGGTATTTGTCCATTTCATAATCCTCTCTTTAAAAAAACAGAAAATATCGTGGTACTTTTTCCATATATTCCTGATATGAATCTCCATATTGTTCTAAACAAGTTTTTTCCTCTGCCATAATTCTAAGGTGAATAAAACTTGAAAATATAAGAATTATTAATAAAATAAACCATGAACCTATGGCAATACAAACCCCAAGAAATAAAATTAATAGAGTGATTATCTGTGGGTGGCGTGATATTCTATATAATCCTTTAGTAACAGGCTGATCAGTTGATGTATTTTTATAATTAAAAAGTGCAACAATAAATCCCACAAAACCAAGGGTATAAAAAATAGTCCCAATAATTAAAAAAATAGAATCAATTTTTAATGGAGTGCATATTATAAAAATTAAACAAGCAAATCCAAATAATTTTCCAATAATAGTCAAAGCTATTTGCTTTTTACTCCACCCAGATCTATCATAAAGCCTTTTTACAACATCCTTAGGGAAAACTTTAAGTAAAATACCGAATATCAAGTAAAACAAACATAATGGAATCCACCCATTCCATAAACCGATTTTAAATTCTGTAATAAATTGCATAATTTTCCTCCTCTCAATGAATCAGCTTGATAAAAAATCAAGCATAATCGGATTAATTTTATATCATAACGGCTTCTTTAGATTTAATTTTCCAGCCATGCGCTCTTCTCTGTTCGTTCCACATACCCTGATAAAGACCGCTGTTTTTTGCTAACAACTCCTGATGAGTTCCCCGCTCCACAATTTTTCCCTCTTCTAGAACAAGGATTTGATTGGCATGGGTTATGGTGCTTAATCTGTGGGCTATGACAATAAGGGTCCTGCTCTTAATCAGCTCTCCTATCGCTTCCTGAATATACAATTCATTCTCAGGGTCAAGAGAGGCTGTTGCTTCATCAAGCAGAATAATTGGGGCATCTTTAAGGATTGCCCGGGCAATAGAGACACGTTGTTTTTCACCTCCGGACAGGGTTGCTCCCCCTTCTCCTACCATGGTTTCGTAGCCGGCGGGTAGTTTTTCTATAAACTCATGGCATCTGGCCTTTTTGGCCGCTGCAAACACTTCTTCCATGGAGGCATCGGCCTTTCCCACCTTGATATTATTCAGAATAGTGTCGCTAAAAAGGTAGACATCCTGAAAGACCATGCTGATATGGGAAAGCAGATCTTCAGTCTTCACGTCTTTAACAGACTGTCCGCCTACCATTATCTCACCCCGGCTGACATCCCAGAAGCGGGCGATCAGCCTGGTAATGGTGGACTTTCCCGAGCCGGAAGGACCTACCAGGGCTGTCATGGAGTTTTCGGGCAGGGAAAAACTGACATTCTTCAGTACATCTGTTTCATGATAGCGGAACCATACATTTTTAAACTCGACATTGTGGCTGGAGAGCTTTTCCGAAACATCCGGTTCGGGCAGTGGTTTTATATCGAAGACCTTTTTTATTCGATTCGCTGAAATTGCAAAATAACTCAGCTCAATAAAACTTATTAGGGCCCTGCTCAAAGGGTCGTACATCCTTGTCCCGATTATCAGAAAGAATAAAAGGTAAGGAATTGACAGAGTTCCCGCTATAACAAAATAAATCCCGGTCAGCATAATAAGAGCAATCCCGGCGTTAAGAAACCAGACTCCCATGAGAACGGAAGGCCCGGCGGCGGCTTCAAGTTTTATGCTTTTCTTCTTCAGATCCTGAAAGGCCTTTTCCAGCCGAACAAATTTCTTTCCGTGCAGATTAAAGGCCTTAATATTCTTTATACCGTCAAGGTATTCCAGCATACGGGAGGAAGCTGTGTTCTTGGCCTTGATATGTTTATTCCCGAGACTAAGAATGATTATTCTTGCAATAACCGCTGTCAGTATCGCCACCGGCACAGGAGTAAGTAAAATCAGGGCCATCTGCCAGTCAAAGAAAAGGAGAAAACAGGAAAATACAAGCGGAAGAGCGAGAGCTCCCACAGCATCCATCAAAAGGCGGCTGACCATCATTTCTATATTAGTATAATCCTGCAGCATCAAAGCGGTGATATCCCCGGGGTCACGACCCTTGAAAAAACCCATGGAAAGTTTTCTAAGATGTTCTCCCAGGGAGAGTCGCCCCTCTGTAACAGCCCCAAAGGCCACACGGTTTTCAATATTGTAGAGGGACCTTCCAATAATAAATAACAGAACCAGAGAAGCTGCCAGCCATACGGTTAGAATAATAAGCCGGGAAAAATTGATTCCTGTTCCGGGGGTTTCAAGAGGTTTCAGAAGTTCCCACATTACAAGCAGGATAACAAAGTAGGGCTGTCCCTGAAACATCGATTTAAGGATCTCGAGCAGGACAGGCTTTTTCAATATTCCGGGGTTGTTATTTGTTAGTACATTCAAGAGCTTTTTCATGAAACATCCTCCTTATCGGTGTCAATATTCCAGTCTCTGGCCTTTGTATGAATATCCCAGAGAAAACCATATAATCCTTTTTTCTCTAAAAGCTCCCCATGAGTTCCCTCTTCTTCTATTCGGCCTTCATTCACCACCAGAATCCGGTCGGCATCGGTTATGGTGTAGAGCCGGTGGGCTATTACAATAACCGTTTTATCCTTAAGAACAATCGACAGAGCATCTTGAATATGGGCTTCATTTTCCGGGTCTGCATAGGCCGTGGCCTCGTCAAGAACGATAATGGGTGAATCTTTAAGTATTATTCTTGCCAGAGAGATTCTCTGCTGCTCTCCTCCTGACAGATAGGTCCCCCCTTCCCCGATAAGGGTCTTATATCCTTCCGGAAGGGTTTCAATAAAATCATGAATCTGCGCGGCTTTAGCGGCAGAGACAACCTCTTCAAAGGAAGCTTTTTTATTCCCCATCCTGATATTTTCCTCAATGGTATCAAAAAAGAGAAACACATCCTGAAAAACCGTGGACACCATATTGTTCAGGTTCTCTACAGGCATATCCTTAATATTGACTCCTCCAATGGAAACTTCGCCGGTCTCTACATCCCAGAACCGGCCTATAAGGTTGGCAATAGTGGTTTTTCCACCTCCGGAAGGACCAACAAGGGCAGTAACTGTTCCCGGAGCTGCTGAGAAGGAAACATCATTTAAAACAGTTTGAGCGCCATAGGCAAAACTGACGCTATTGAATTTCACAGATGAATCATAAGGCTCTTTAGCCTTTTCAGGATCAGGTATCTCCTTACTGTTCAATATACCGTCAATTCCCTCAAGTCCCGTTCTTATCTGGCTTAGGGAAGATGCCATATACAGTAGTTTATAAAGGGGCAGGGATATCCCCATTCCAACGAACAGGAACAGAAATACAGTAGAAACCATGGTCCCGTAATCCGCGGATGGAGCAGAATGAAGCAGGTATATGACGATTGGCAGAACAAAAACGGCGCTGGAACTTATAAGCACTACAAGGCCCGTAAAAGATGTTGCTGATGTCTTTACCCAGTACAGGGTCAGGTCCCGATAGGCATAAACATCATCGGAAAAACGTTTAAACGCGCTCACCGTCTGGTTGAAAATCTTGACAACCGGCATTCCCCGAACATACTCCACAATGGTGCCGTTCATGGCCGCCAGTTTTTCCTGCCACTCCTTGTACAGCTTCATTCCCGCAGAACCGTACATCGACGTCTGAGCGACCATGGCCAGTGGCAGGGGGATTAACACGCCGATAGCAAGTCGCCAATCAATATAAAATAGAAATATCAGCGAGATAACAGGCAGTACCGCGGCTTGAACAATATCCGTAACATGATGGGCAACAAATAACTCAATGCGCTCCACATCCTCATGCAATATTTTCTTAATGCTGCCGTTTGTTTTAGAGGTAAAATACCCCATGGGCATACGGGTCAGTTTTCCAGCAAGCCCAACCCGAATTTCATATAGAATATTGAACGCCGCCACATGAGAAAGCATACCGGATGCATAGGTTAAAACGCCGAAAATCCCAATCCCGGCAATGGTAATCCATCCCAACCGCCACACATAAGCCGTGTTGATGGCCTGAATATTCGAAATATTGGCAACAAGCTCCTTAACCAGCAGATAAACGGTAACATAGGGTGTAATCTGGGCAATTACAGCAAATATGCTTAATAATCCTGCCAGCACCAGATAAGCCGATTTGGTACCGGCAATCTCCATTAACCGGGATATTCCTGTTTTTTGTTTTTTCTTTAACTGTTTTTCATAGACAGATAATTCAGGCATTTTTTCCTCCTGATTGTTTGGGATTATAATTAACCAACTATAACTAATAAAGGTATATAAAAGAAGGATAGACATACCAAATATCATAAGTCTGTGCTAAGTTGTTTGTCAAGCCAAAAATCAGCATAAAAATCCGGTCATAAAACCAATAAGATGCAATGAATGTAATTGCCCACCAATTCTCTATAGACTCCCGTTGGTCGTTCAAGGACACCTGTGGGGAACAACCTTAAAATGGTATTGGAAATATCAGTTTCAATCCACGCACCCGCGAAGGGTGCGACTATCGCGCTAAAGGAGCTATAGGAATTTCCGATCAGATATTATTAGTATTGACAACTAGTATAACAATAGTTATACTATAAACATGAAAACAGCTATATCCATACCGGATAATCTATTCGTTTCTGCTGAACGGGTCTCTAAGCAATTGGGAATACCAAGAAGCCAACTATTTGCTTGGGCATTAGAAGAATTTCTTTCAAAACACTCAAAAGATAAAATTCTACAAAAGCTAAATGAAGTATATGATAAAGAAGATTCAAATATTGAAAATGAACTTTTACACGCTCAAATGAAGGCTATAAACAACAATGATACAGCGTGGTGATATTTGGTGGGCAAATTTGGGAATACCTCAAGGTTCCGAAGCTGGTTTCAGGAGACCTGTTTTAGTAGTTCAAGCTGATAGCTTCAATGAGAGTAGAATAAAAACAGTCATCTGTATTGCTCTTACTACGAACATTCGGCTTTACGAGTCTCCGGGGAATTACCTATTACCAGCAAATAAAAGCGGCTTATCCAAAGATTCTGTTGTTAATGTATCTCAAATAATTACAATAGATAAAGATATGCTATCTGAAAAAGTTAGTACCCTATCCTCAAAGATAGTGCAGATAATTGAAGAAGGAGTTAAATTAGTTCTTGACTTGTTTTAGCCACAAGTTTCAATCCACACAACCGTGAAGGGTGCGACGTAAATATCTCCTATAGGATTTCTTTTGTGGCCTAAAAATAAAATCTACTCGTAGTATCATCCTTTCCCTGAATATTGCCAAATAATACGGATTCAAGAGATACTGTAATGTATTGTACATAATTCCGAATTGTGTTCCGGGAAAAATTATGATTCTTAACTCTTCTTCTAAAACATCCAGTAACTCCTGTGGTTCCTTATGATTTTTATGCACTGCAACATCCTGGTATAATAGACAGCAGATAACTGGCTGATACTTTAAAAGATAGATAAAACCTTGCTTTTTGCCTGTAATTCTGATAACAGTAGTTATATGAAAGCGCAATTCGGAGTTTTTAAATGAGTTGGATACAGAGAACAATACATCAATCAGTAAGCTTAATAAAGGCAGTTTTCCCAGAAGAGCATATGAATGGCACAGGATTTTTTTATTCTCACATAGCAGATGCGGATATGCATAAACAAAAAAGTTGGTTGAAAGTTGAAAATCAGTATTTTATTACAGCAAAACATTGTTTGTTTAATTACAATCAGAGTAATTTTAAATATGAATTATGCGACTCATTGATAATCTCGTTCACATTAATTGAAGATGGTAAAGCGAATAAACAGGATATAGAATTCGATAAGGATATATTGAAAGAAAATATATTATTACATGAAAATGAGGATATTGATATAGCTCTTATCGATATATCAAATATTATAAAAACATTGTTTCCTAGAGAAACTCAAATTAAATTAATGGGAATACGTTCTTTATCTCGAAGAAAATTACCACAATTTAACAATATACTAAAAGTTGAAACGACTTCAGAAGTTATTGTATTTGGGTTTCCTTATGGTCATTATGATGAAGTAAATCTGTTTCCATTATGTAAATCTGGTATAATAGCTTCAGGTTGGAATTATGATTTTAACGATGACCCATGCTTTAAAATTGACGTCCAGTTATTTCCTGTATCCTCTGGAAGTCCAGTAATTTCAAAGCCAATCGATATTGTTGTAAAGGACAATAATATAATGACTAATAACATTAAAGATATTCTATTATTAGGCATATATACTGGTGAATATCAAAGAAAAATAGAAGAAAAGGTTATTTTGAAAGAATATGATAGAAAAATTACTTTGAATCGGGAAACCTCTCTAGGTTTTGGAACTGTTTATTATTCATATTTGATTGAGGACATCATTTTGCGTCATCGAATTGCTCCTTCATATAACAACAAGTAGCCGGTTCCGCCTTCGGCTCCACCCAAA
>JAGLYY010000029.1 GCA_023131935.1 Spirochaetales bacterium
CCTGGAGGAGGATTTCTCCTGGGATCGGAAAATATCTACCTTGGGGGAAATGACTGGGTACTTTATGGTTACGGAAAAGAGGGAAAGCCCCATCTTTTTCCGGGATTTTACCAAAAGGCTGATTGGTCCGCTGGAGATGAGTGTTATCCCTCCTGGCGGCAGCCGGGCTACGATGGGAACCATCGCGGTTGGCGGCGGGACCTTGCTGACCGGAGAACAGAGGGGTCAGAGGAATTCGCCATCATCCTTGAAATTTTCAGCCGGATAGGCCGGGCGGGAAGGATCATGATCCTTGAAGAAATCGAATCCTGCTTCACTAAGGAATCACAGGAGGCCAGGTTTTATTTTTACCTTGGAGTACTTGAATACATGGCATCCGAAGGGATTATGATCCCTTCCATGGAATACCGCCGTGTCTTGAACGATTTTCCAGATATCAGGGCCAGGGTCTATCGATTGTTAGGTGCTAATGGCGATCTTCAGTCTCAAAGGACACTCATCGAACTTGCTGCAAGAGAATGGGATTATCATGCTCTTGCAGCCTGCCTTACCGCTATTGGTAGCTTGGGAAGTGATCCCCAGGGGTTCGGGATTCAGACCATGAAGAGGATCTTCCGGAAAACCAGAGGCGATCGGAATGAGACCCTTATCAACGCGATGCTTACCGCGTTGAAAGGGATAAAGGAGTATCATGGGATCTTTCAGGATGAGGGGGGATATGAACTTATAGTTGAGATTCTCATGGGGAACTACTCCCGGGAAATACGTGCTATTGCTCTGAACGTCATGAGGTTATAATAATCGGCGTGGTTTTTTTGGCAATCTCCGGTATACTATAGAAGAGGTACTAGATCGGATGAAAAGATTTCTGTTTGTGATGGTGTTAATATCACTGTTTTCTCACGCAGTTCTTAGTCAGATTGCTGAGGAAGAAATAAAATCGGTACCGTGGGGTTCTGTTGAGTTTCTCAACTATGAAGGACCCCATGACAAAATAGAAACCCGTGAACAGATACGGGCCATCGGTGAAATCCTTGGAACTGTTACTGAAGGCGAAAAAGTTACAGTATATGGGGACCGGTACAAGATACTTCATCTGACAGATCCTGATATCACCACAGGTTTCGACGCGGATATCCTGATTATCCTTGAGGGAGCAGCGGTAGATCATATAGATAACATCCGGCGAATTCTCTCAGGTTATCTTGAAATACGATATGGATATCAGAGGGAAGATGCCGATCTCCTGGCTGAATTTATTACCTACTATAACGCTGTTTATCGCGGTAATATTGATTACTTTCAAAAAAGCTACAAAGATCCGGTTTTTGAAAAGCTTCACAAGGAAAAAGCGGGTCTTTCTACCCGGTATATGGATTGGCCGGGCAAGACAGAGATACTGATTCCCCTTACGTCAAGGGCCGCTGATGGCGGGCTCGGTTCTCTCGATACCGATGAATTGACTGAAGAAGAGGTCATAGACAAGCTCAGGGAAGAGGAGGACCTTGGACTTCAGGAGCGGAAGGAGATGATCGAACTCAAAGAGCGGGAAATTGAAGCTTCCCAGGCAGAGCTTGAAGAGGAGAAGGCCCTGCTTGATGAAAAAGAGGAAGATCTTGCGGATCGTGGAGAGGTCCTGGAGGATGAGAAGAGGGATATCGAAGAAGCCCTCGAGGAAGCTGAAACCCCGGCTGAACAGAAAGAACTGGAAGAACAGCAGCAGGCAATAGAAACAGAAGAAAAGGCACTCGTGGCAGAGAGGGAAAAAATCGAAGAGGAACGTAAACGGATCGGGGAGGAGGAAGCAACTATTGCGGCTCGGGAAGAACGTGTCCGGGAAGAACGGGAAACAATCGCTGAGGAGGACAGGGAACTAAGAACTACCACTCCTCACGAAAAAGAGCAGGTTGGTGAGCAGGTACTCTTTCTGAGTACAACCCTTCGCAATGGTTCTCTCTTTCGCCGGTTTATCTTTGTCGAAGATGAAAAAACCGTAACAGATTCTCCGCTTAATACTATTCGAAGTAACATATATATTAGCCTGGGAGGTTCCTATATTGTAATAGCTGGAGAAGAGGGGGGCAACAAAGCTGTCCGGCTTGTTTCAATTGATCCCGCTACTCTGGAAATTGAGAGCCAGGGTAGTGATGATGTATCCCCCTACGGGATGTTAATCCTGTCGGGAAATTTTATTTACACCCCTGTGCGGGTAGATGGGAAATGGTGCCTGGGCAAATTTGATAAATCATTAACACTTCTTGGCAAGTCTGAAGATCAGGTTGCGCCATACTCATGGCTTACGGAAAAGAAGGGCAGTATCTGGTACCAGGGGAGTGATGGATCGATTGGTTCAATAAGAACCTCTGATTTTCAATAGGAGAAGATCAGCTCTTTTTCCCGAAGAGTTTTTTCCATAAGTAAACGATAAACAACCAGATGCGTCTGAAGAACCCGGGGTTCTTCAGTTTATCGATGCGGGCAAACCCGTCAGCCAGTTCGTCGGGGCTGAGACTGCGCCTGTAGATATTTTCATCCAGCTCAATCTCAAGGCGTTCAATAAGGCTGGGGTTATCAACTACGTGGATCGGTACAGACTGCCACCCAAGACGTTTTACCGATTCGAGCCGCCGTTCCCCGGCAATCAATTCTCCTTTCCTGGTAACGACAACGGGGTTAAGGAGCCCATGCTTACGGATGCTTTCCATGAGACGGGAAATATCTCCAATGTTCTTGCGAATCCGTTTTTTTACAACAATATCGTTAATGCGCATTTCCATTATCACAACTCTCTAATCGAGATAGTCATTTTCGTCAACATACACATCATCTTCAAGCTCACCATCTATGTCTAGTGGAAATGAGAGGGAATCCGGAGAAATCAACTCAGGAAAATCGTAATCAGAAGAGGAGGGGGGGGCTTCAATGATAATGGCATCAAGAAAACGATTCATCATTGTTTCGTCTAATTCCCGCTGGAATACATGAATGTCACAAGCGGTTTTAGGCTCGGTCCCGATGAGGAAGATTTCCTCCCGGGTGCCATCATCGCAGTCTTCTGTCGGGAGAAGTCCGGAAACAGAACAGACCGTCCGCCTGATAATCCCTGTTTCAGGTTCAGGAAACTCCTTCGGAGGAAGTTGGCCATGAATAATTTTCATATATTCCGCCCAGGCAGGTCCCGCGGCTGTCGCTCCGGTCAGTCCTCTGCCAAGGGAATTCCCTCTGACATCGAAGCCTAACCAGAGAGCGGTTGTCATATAGGGGGAAAATCCAACGGTCCAGGCATCAGACCAGTTTTGGGTAGTACCGGTTTTGCCGGCCATAGGCATATCACCAAAACCTCCAACTAACTGTCTTCTTCTGGCCAGAGTGCCATACTCTACAGTACTCTGAAGTATATCGGTCATGATATAGGCTTCCTGAGGGGTCATGATTTGATTTTCTTCACGCTGATTTTTCTGCTGTCGAATTCTGTCCCTTTCCGGTTCCTCGATAACCTCGCCGTTCCTGTCCTCTATTCTAATGATGGCAATAGGTTCTACAACCTTTCCCTGGCTTGGAAAGGTCGCGAAAGCACGGGCCATATTAATGGGAGCGACACTGACAATACCCAAACCAAAGGGATAAACCCTGGGGAAAGCATCCGGGTCATCTTTATATTGCTCCATCCCGAGCATCTTCGATGCACGGTCAATTGCGGCTTCAAATCCAATTCCATCAAGGACCTGGATTGAGGGTACATTCATACTGGTAGCAAGCGCGTAACGGAGCAGTACAGAGCCCTGCCAGGTACCGAGAAAGTTCTCGGGAGTGTAGGGCGGCCTGTCATCCTCATAGTAAAAGGCCACAGGCATATCGGGAAGCCTTGTTGCGGTGGTGAACCTCCGGGAGGAGATCGCGGCGCTGTAGTAAAGGGGTTTGAAAGAAGATCCAGGCTGTACATTAGCCTGGGTTGCCCGGTTAAACTTTTTTGTTTCCCAATCGCTTCCTCCAACCATGGCAAGGATATGGCCGGTATTGTTCTCTATGGTGATCAGGGCCCCCTCTACCCTGTTCCTCAGGCTTCTGTTTTTTACTTTTTTTGTGGCGATTCCCGCGATAGACATAAAGTCATGAGAGCCGAAAACGAGACCCATCATCTCAAGCATAGGAGTGTATTTTTCGTAAAAATCGTCCTGGGCCTCTTTTTTCTCCCGGGATCCGGCAGTCCGGATCTCCTCTATACCGAAAGCGAGGGAGAACAAATCGATTATTGGGAGGTATTTTTCATCAAATACACCCAGGCGCCGGGCTGTATTTGTCGTGTACTTCAGGTTTACCTCATGGATATGTTTATCCATCACTTTATCGGCAATATCCTGGTAGCCAAGGTCGAGAGTTGTATAAATTTTCAGGCC
>JAGLYY010000290.1 GCA_023131935.1 Spirochaetales bacterium
ATGAGGGGAGTAACAAGCATATTATTAGCCATCGTTTTACCGCAAAGGAATTAGACGAAGAGACGGGACTCTATTACTTCGGGGCCAGGTACCTTGATCCGCAAACCAGCAGGTGGATGAGTCCGGATCCGGCGTTTACGAGTTATGTACCGGTGGCGCCGGTGAGTGATAATGCAAAAAAACACAACCAGAACCTCCCGGGGTTAGGGGGTGTGTTTAATCCGGTTAATTTGAATCTGTATCATTATAGTTTTAACAATCCACTAAACTTTATCGATCCCAACGGTGAATCAGGGCAACAAGACTTGCCAGAAAAATATGGTCATCCGTTTCTATATTTAGATATTTTTAAGTTATCTAGCTACAATGACAAATCTACTAGAATCTCAAGACAAAATAGCACTACTAGAACATTTCGTGCTACAATAAAAATAAATGTACTAGAATTTATTAGCCGGGTTCTCCCAACAGGGCTTGGTGATTCACGCCAAGACGCAATACTTGGCTTTCTTAAGAACGTAACTAATCCTGATCTATATTTAAATATGATCCTCGTGGTTGAAACAGATAGAAAGAAAGAGAATCTACTCAACTGGTATGTTAAAGTGCCTTATCCTTACCTTGATCCAAACGATGAAAGCAGGGCTGTAGAATGGACTACAGTAACTGAACCCAGTAAAACTAATGCACTAAATCTTCTATTTGATAATCCTGAGTTGATGTATAAAATATTTGAGCAGACCAAAATAGAGGAAGATTAAAAATGATAAATTACAAGGTTAAATTACTCTTATTTGCTTCACTCGTTTTATACATAGGATGTACCAACCGTCCTATTGTGATTGGGGAAATTGAAACATATCCTGGATTCTTTGAAGATAATGAAAGCTATTTATCATATTCTATTGGAGATAAAAACTATAACGAATTATATCGTGGGAGAACTAAATTAAATAAGGAAGGTCATTTTAGTTTTCATTTTCCGGCAAAATACTTAACCGTAAATAATTCAATTATGATTGATGGATCTGAGAATATACCGCCATCTTTTATTGGAACGGATACAATTCATATTGAACCAGAAATTGATAGATATGACATGGGAACTATATTTGCTTATGATCATATTAGGCTTTTACTGGAAGATGTTGATAAATATATGGAGCATGATGAATTGATTAGGTGGGAATGTGATATTCCCAACATTGATTACTATAGAATAGATATTTCCAAGCGAATAATTAATTTTCCCATCTACCAAAAAGTAATAGATATCAATCAAATTGATACAAACGGTATTAACCTTTCCTTGTTTTTATATGATCCAGAAAAATTGGCAAACTCTGAAACTAATATCCTTCTTTTTGATAAAAAAGAACTCATAACCGGGGAATATATGATAATAGTGGAAGCTATTCGTATAAAGGATGATATTGAGCAAATTGTTGGACGATCAATGGGTGATCAAATAAATATTTCATTCTGAAGTGGGTAGTTTATAGATCGGCTACCTGTCCCTGACCACTTTGAC
Source organism: Spirochaetales bacterium (assembly GCA_023131935.1). Lineage (GTDB taxonomy): Bacteria > Spirochaetota > Spirochaetia > JAGLYY01 > JAGLYY01 > JAGLYY01. The sequence continues at coordinate 1,532 of JAGLYY010000290.1, forward strand.
ATCACAATTTTTCCCAAACTGACATCATACGAAATTTGAAGAATTTCCACGCTGCGGTCACAATCGGGATCATCAGGAATTCCTGAATAATAAGATTCTCGAATTACGATAACAGAAGGAAAACAGAAGAAGGCCTTCGAGAGCGGTTTCTCAAAGGGTTTTTTGCATTCGATACGGCCGTTACGGGTCGGGCACCGTACCGTGAAGGTCGGAAATGATTCCCAGCAAGGTGACTTACCGGTGGGGCAGCTACGGTTGGGTTTCCCGCATTCGGGACGTGGCCCGAAGGGCGGAGGAAGGCGCTACGTGAAGAGAGGCAAGTTTCCAGAGTCGGTTTGATCTTTCGGGATCGGTACGGGTAAGCGTATGAAACAGCGTTTGTGAGTCCACTTTTATCTTTTAACGGAGCCGCTATGAGGATGAGATCAACTCTACAACTGTGAATCCTCCGGGCGTGACATCCGGCGTAAGCAAAGGAGAACAGAAGTCTGCTGAAAAAGGCAAGGAAGGCGGCAGAATATAGGTTATCGGGTGACCCGACCACTTAAATGGAATGGATAAAGCCACGATTTGTCCTGTCAGAAACCGCATTTAAGTGGTCGGGGAACGGACA
>JAGLYY010000291.1 GCA_023131935.1 Spirochaetales bacterium
CCAGGAAAACAAGGATTGAAACTTTTAAACACCATAATAAAGATCGGTTTATCCCCGCTTATCCATTACCTTTCTCTTCTGTGCGGAAAGTTCCCTTTTTCGGAGTCGTATTGAAAGGGGGGTAATTTCCATTAGCTCATCATCCCGCATGAACTGAACGGCCCTTTCCAGGGTCATCGGCAGTATGGGGGTAAGTACAACAGCTTCATCTTTTCCCGCTGCTCTCATATTACTCAATTTTTTTGTTTTGCAGGGATTTACATTCAAGTCCTTTTCTCTATTGTGCTCCCCAATTATCATCCCCTCATAAAGCTTGTCCCCGGGTACAATAAAAAGACTACCGCGGGGTTCCAGGTTGAAGAGAGCATAGGGAACTGCTGTCCCCTGTCTGTCGGCAACGAGGGAACCGGTAAATCGTTCAGCGAAATCGCCGCGGTATTCTTCATATCCCGATAAATAGGAATTAAGTATTCCCGTTCCTTTTGTATCGGTTAAAAACTCATCCCTGTATCCAATAAGAGCTCTTGAAGGAACGCTGAACTCAACGCGGATCCTCCCCGTTTCATGGTTTACCATATTCAGCATCCTTCCCTTTCGCCGGGAAAGTTTCTCTGTTACTATGCCTACAAACGCCTCTTCACAATCGACAAACAGGTGTTCAACAGGTTCCATCCTTTTCCCATCATGGTACTTGTAAATCACTTCGGGACGGCCAACACAAAACTCAAAACCTTCCCGGCGCATCGTCTCAATTAAAATAACCATCTGGAATTCACCACGCCCCTGCACGATGAAACTCTCCCCGCTGTCCGCCCTTTCAACCTTCATCGAAACATTTAACAGAGTTTCCTTCTTGAGCCGGTCATATATCTTACTGGATTGAACAAACTTACCCTCCTGACCGGAGAATGGGGAGGTGCTTTTTTCAAATTTCATGGAAACCACAGGCTCATCAACGGTTATGCGTTTCAGCGCCTTCGGATACGCCGAAGTGCAAATCGTATCCCCGATATGAACATTATCGATACCCGCGAGGATTACAATATCACCGGCTTCCGCACTATCGGTATCAACCGCTGATAGACCTGTATATTGTTGAAGTTTGGATATTCGCAGAGGAAGATGTTTGCCCTCCTCGTTTATACAAATAAGGCTTTCATTGGATTTCGCGACACCGTTATAGATTTTACCGATAGCCAATCTACCTAAAAAATCAGAATAGCTTAAATCAGAGACCAGCATCTGAAAGGATTTATCTTTATCAACCACCGGGGCAGGAATTTCCTCTATAATCATATCCATCAGGATATTAAGATTTTCACCTTTTTTATCAGGGGATTCCATGGCAATTCCATCACGTCCAACCGCATAAAGCAATGGAAAATCAAGTTGATCTTCCGAGGCATCCAGGTCGATAAGAAGATCGGATATCTCATCCAGGACTTCGTGTGGCCTGGCATCCTGTCGATCGATTTTATTGATAACAACCATGATGGGAAGTCCCGATTCCAGGGCTTTATTCAATACAAAACGGGTTTGAGGGAGCGGCCCCTCGGATGCATCCACGAGAAGAATAGCACCATCAACCATTGAAAGGGCCCGTTCCACTTCTCCCCCGAAGTCGGCGTGTCCCGGAGTGTCAATGATATTGATCTTCACCCCATTCCACTCAATCGCGCAGTTTTTCGCTGCAATAGTGATCCCCCGCTCTTTTTCAAGATCCATGCTGTCCATTATCCTTTCATCAACATTCTGACCTTCTCGAAAAACGCCGCTCTGCCTGAACATGGCATCAACGAGGGTGGTTTTACCATGATCAACGTGAGCAATGATTGCAATGTTTCGTATTTTTTCGTTTTTCCTTCTGGTACTCATGGAGACTCCTGAATTTGTGGTTGATTAATACCGGTCAGCCACCATACATTAATGAATCACTGTATGCAAGTAACTTGAATGATAAGGGAGTCGTAAATGAGTATCAACACCATGGAAATTAGCGTTTCCGGCCATATTAATGATACTTACAGGTCTCTCTTTGGCCAAATATAGCAAGAGGGCACATCCATCCCTTTCGTACTGTGCTCACCGTTGTTCAAGAGGTATTATGCGCTTCTTCAAGAGCAGGTAAAATGAAATATTGGTATCAGATTCTCATACTAAGATAAAAAAATACCGCTTGTTGATGTTTTTACATCACCTTTACTTTATTATTTTTCACCATTCCGTAAAAGAGAATATTAAGTAAATTTTCTATTTCATTTTCTGTTTTGGAAGTGTCTGGTCCTATTATCAAGGAGTATTCCAACCCTTTTAATGCGGTAATAATTGCAGAGGATGTCATTTCAATATCTTTTATCATCAAAATTCCCATGTCAACACCATTTTTTAGTATTTTTTCGACCATTTTTAATTCATCATTTAGGTACTTTTTACGCAGACTTGTATTCAAACATGTGTATTGATAAAGATCACCCTTTAATGAATTGTATATCACTGCGAGATTGTTTAATATTCTCATTCTTGTTACTGCATAAGCTCTCAGTTTTTCCTGTGGAGTTTCTTCCTGTGACACTGCCTTCACAATTTCTGAGTTTAATATGGAGCTTTCCTTTTCAATAACAGCTTTAAAAACATCTTCTTTACTTTTAAAGTAATAATACAGGGAGCTTTTTCCTTTATGAACTGCATTTGCAATATCTTCCATTGTTGTTTTTTTAAATCCAAATCGTGCAAAAATATCTTTTGCCGCTCTGATGATAATATCTTTTATATCCTCGTGTTTGCATGGTAAATTATCCATTTTATCCCTCAAGTTAAAATAAGTACAAATTATTTTCCATTATATGATTTCTAAAACAGAATATCAAGCATCGTATCTGCATCGAAATAAGCAACTGTTTTTTTATTCCATCAATCACCTTCATCTATAGGCTTACGCCTTCGGAGCGAAGAACTACGGACTTGAGACTGTAGTTCTTCGCTTTTTCCTGCATTAACAAATACCATCATTCTATTTAACTTACTGCATTTTCTACAGTAGTTTTTTTCTCTATTTCCAGAAATTCTGTTTCCCATTTGTTTTTTGTAATGCTACCAATTGCTTCCCCATAACGACACATCCCCACATAGTAGGATTTATCATTAAGCGCAATTTCGGCAGCTTTATCTGCTGGCTGGGCATTTGTTTCATCAATTATTTCTCTCATTGATTTATGATGATCTCTAATCGGACAGGGTGTTAGCATATTTTTACAAAAGCCTGTTTCAGGATCAGTTAAATAATCTTTTTGCCATTCTCTGATTCTTTTCATTAAAGGGGAAAACAGGACATCATTCAGATTACCCCCGGAATTATAAACATCAAGAATATTATCAGAAGTATAAGGGTTGAAAACGCATGGCATCACATTTCCGTTCCAGTCAATATAAATATAACCTCCTCCGTCATGCCGTCCCGCAGAGATGCAGCCTTTACTGAGTGTGGCGCTGTTCCAGAAATCCGCAATAAAAAGCCCTTCATCGTACATCCATTTTCTTGTTTTATTAAGCATGTCAAACCGTTGTTCCGGAGTAACCATAAGTTCGAGATCCTGTCCGCGGCCTATGGGCATGTATTGAAAAATCCACATATACTGCACCCCGTATTTTTTCATATATAGATTAACGAATTCGGGACTGAGTATTATTTCAGCATTATCTTTTGTTGCAGTAACCGAAAGGCCAAAAATTACACCTGCGTTTTTTAAATTTTCAAAGCTCTGTAATATTTTACTATAAACTCCATCTCCTCTGCGCTCATCTGTTTCTGCTTCATATCCTTCAACCGAAACCGCGGGGGTAACATTCCCAAGAGCAGCAATTCTTGAGGCTATTTCCTTAGTAATAAGGGTGCCGTTTGTATACACGAGGAAAAAAGTGTCGGGATGAAGTTCTGCTAAATCAAGAATATCTTTTCCCTGACTTATATACATAAACGGTTCTCCTCCTGAGATTACAACAAAATGGGAGCCCCATAGATCTTTTTCTTCCTGAATTATCCGGTTAACCACATCAAAACTAAGGCTTACATTTTCGCTGCTTGCACTTGAGGCATAACACCCTTTACATTTTAGATTACATAATTTTGTAGGGCTGATCGTTAAAAATCCCGGCGAAGAGAACCCGTATTTACTTTTAAATTCTTGTCTTGGAGATTTCGCATTGATGTACATTGAGACGAAACTTTTAATGAATCTTTCAAATGTTGTTTTTGATAGATTTTTGCTATCAGCCCATCTGTCAAAGCTTCCGACCATATTATTTACAATTTGTTTCTGATCCATGATCATTTTTACAGGCTGATAATCCGGTTTGCTATTTAAAAGCCGTTTATCAGCAGTCTTGTCGATAATAGTCGCACCTAATTTACGAATTTTATTGGATCTTAGTAGCGATGAGGTGATTTTTACTACCGGTTTTGTTAATAAAATTGCTTCTAAGTTCATATAAATGCCCCCATAGAAATAGATATATCGACCGGAACAGTTGAATAGCCGAATATATTCTAATATAAGAGCGCATTGATAAAAAGTCAAGTTTATTAGCTGTATTCCTGCGGCTGTTGTTTAAAACAGTTGGGTTAATTTCAAAACTCTGCTGATCTGATCCGGACGAAATCTCAATAAACGGTAATGGCCGAGGGTTTATCCAGAATTGTCGGGAAAGCCGGTATCGGTTACATCCAGATGAAGTTTGTACTCCTTCCAGAGCCGAATATTACCCCGACTGTTCTTCTTTCAACCCCGCGCACAGGCGGTGTCCAGTTCCTTCAGCTCTTTGCCGGGGGCCATGGAGAGTTACCGCGCAAGACATTTCTTCTGTTTTGTCAGCCTGCTCTCTCCTTCCTGATCTAATTTTACTATCCTCAGCATACAGGGTGTATGGCCTTCTATCCATTTCTCATTCTCACATAATGGTGTAATGTGTGCGCACAAGATCAAAAAAACATCTTTCTGGTATTTTTAAAAGAACTCATT
>JAGLYY010000292.1 GCA_023131935.1 Spirochaetales bacterium
TCTTCCCGCGTATGCGATGATGTAGTTAAGTGTTTATGCTGATAAGGGTTAGCTCAGGAAAAAGTGCAGGCTTCGTGGCACTCCAAATTAGTTGCAAAATTTTTTTCCTGGTATTAGATTATTGTTAATGGTAAGGCCTATCGTATTAAAAAGTTTGCTTTTTTTAATCATGCTTTTTTCCCTAGATGCCCAGATTCTGGATCATTTTCCTATTCACAGCTTTGAAGTTGAAACCCTGGACAGGTTTTTCCTTGAAATCGGAGAAAGTCCGCCATTCTATTCCAGACCCTATTCCAACTATCAATACCTGTATTATTTGCGTCAGGTGGAAAGCAGGAAAGAAGAATTGTCTGCCAACAATCGAGCACTCTTAAACAAGCTTTTACTGAGACTGAGAAGGCAGGAGGAAAAATCATCCTTTTTTATTCCGGTGGTAGAGAGTAATGTTCGTTTTCAGTATCAGAATGAGGAAATACCGGACTCGGAGAAGTACCTATACTACCGAAAATCTCTTGATTATGTGCCTTTAGTTAATCTGGGCTTAATTGCCGGGCTTCCTTATTTCATTATGCATTCTGAGATTGACCTCAGGAGGGATTTCTTTGCAACCTTTACGCCCGCAAATTCTACCAACCTTCCCGTGGGAAGTCCATTCGTTAAGGAGTTTGACTTCAATTTTCCCACCAGGGGCTACCTGAAATTCGGCAGCTGTTATCTGGACCTGCTCATCGGCAGAGAGCAGATGAAGTGGGGTCCCGGATACCGCAGTTCCCTAGTTATATCAGACAGTCCTCCCTATTACGATATGTTTCATCTTTCCTACTTTTCAGATTTTTTCAAAGCGTCTTTTTTTTTCGCTGTCTTGGAAAGTTATTTAACCGATGCCGAATTAAAAATCCAGGGGGCTAAGTCTGATGAAGGCGCGGTCAGTTTCAAAAAGGACGCGACCGATCAGTATAAGGCCCTCACAGGCCATCGTTTTGAGTTCAATATCTTTAAAAAAATTCTCTTCGGAATCAGCGACATAATTGTTATCGGCGGCAGGATGCCTGAATTTAACGAGATCACACCCCTCATGTATCTGCACAATGTCTATGGCGAAAACTACAGCAATGTCATTTTTGGCCTTGATACCTCCATTGTCCCTTGCAGAAACATACAAGTCTATGGGGAATTTGCCATGGATGATATTCGAAATGCCTATGAAGGGGACGTGTCACCTCCTACCTCCTTAGCGTATTTAGCGGGAGTGTACCTGATTCATGGTTTTACCTGGGGGAATATGAATTTTCGCTTTGAATGGGCCAGAGTTGACCCCTGGACGTATAACCGTTGGCAGCCCTATATAATCTTTTCTTCAAGAAAAAAGTTACTGTCACTAGTTGCCACTGATTGGATATCCTATTTAGACTTTCCCACCGGATATTATTTAGGGGGGGATGTACAGTCCTTTTATTTTGAACTCTCCTGCGATTATCAAAACATCATAGAAGCTTCACTCAGTTACGAATTGAGACAGAAAGGCCCGATTTATCTGAACGTGCTCGATCCGGAGAGCGAGTTTGACAATTATGTAGGTAATCCTACATCAACACCTACCGGCACACCGGTAATCTCTCATATTGTGGAGTTTTCCGGAACTTTTGCACTTTCTTCCTCCCTCTTATTCTCCGGCGATCTGGCTCTGGGCTATAAATACAATAAGGAACATACGCCGGGAAATGATGGTTTCTTCTTTAAGGCCCTGCTGAATTGCACCTTTAAGCTGGACCGGGAAAAATTCTAATTTTAGCCGGTCTCAGTGCTTTCTGTGGCAAATTCTTATTCTTTAAAAGATAAGATGGCCACAGAACACAGAGAAAATGGGAGATAGCTTAGGTTATAGCACCCTCAAGCAGTAGTCCTGGTCCCTGGTTATTATCTCAAAAAGCAACTTGGCGCCTTGCGCGAGATCTTCTTCCATCAGTGTTATTCGTGAAATCGGTTGTTATTCCCAATTTTCTTCCGTATAATGGGGCGAGGTTTTCGATGAGCAAAAGTAGTGAACGACTTCTTTTACCCCGGGACCGGATCCTCGATCTTACCGGGTTCCCGCTTGTTATGGGAATACTGAATTGTACACCCGACTCCTTTTTCCCGGGAAGCAGAACGGCAACAGGTCCTGAAGGCTTGGAAGCCGCTCGGGAAATGATAAACCAGGGAGCAGATATCCTTGATATCGGAGGAGAATCGACACGACCCGGTTCCCGCTTCGTTTCCGAAGAGGATGAAATCCGGAGGGTTGTGCCCCTCATCAAAGAGATCAGGAAAGAATCAAACATCCCTATATCGGTGGATACCAGGAAAGCACCTGTCGCGAAAGCCGCTCTCGATGCCGGTGCGGATATGATAAATGATGTCTCTGCTCTGAGGGACGATCCCGCCCTTGGGAACCTCGCTGCGGAGAGAAAAGTTCCTGTTATCCTCATGCACAAGCGAGGCACTCCTGAGATCATGCAGGTAGATCCCCATTATGAGGATACTATCGGGGAAATAAAAAAAGAATTGATGCAAGCTGTCACCCGGGCCCTTCAAATGGGAATACAACCGGCACAGATTATTCTGGATCCGGGGATAGGTTTCGGGAAAAGGCATATTGACAATCTTCTCATTTTAAAGAATTTGGATATCCTCCGGGAGACCGGTTATCCCATCCTGATGGGCCTCTCCCGGAAATCATTCCTCGGCCGAATTTTGGATAATGAGGTTGAAGACCGGCTTGCGGGAAGCCTTGCGGCCAATGCCTGGTGTGCCATCCAGGGGGTCGAGATACTCAGGGTCCACGATGTTGCTGAAACCGTGGATATGGTGCGGGTCCTGTCCGCGATTCAGGAGGCCTGAAATGGACTGGATTACCCAGGTCTGGGGATTTATCAGGCCGATCCTGGATATTCTCATTCTCTCAGCCCTCATTTATCAGATTTATAAGGTCCTGGTCCAAACCAGGGCGATCCAACTGGTAAAGGGGGGGGTAATCATTGCACTTATCTATGTTGTTGCCTACTTCCTGAAATTGAGCACTCTTTTGTGGATAATGAACAGTCTGGCAACGGTTTTTGTAATCATCATTGCCATTGTTTTCCAGCCGGAGCTCAGGAACATCTTTACCCGAATCGGAAGGGGGGAGTGGTTCAGTTACGGTCGAAGCGGAAAACCGCATCAACTCGATACGGTGCTAAACGCGGCGGAGATCCTCGCGGGCAGACGGCGGGGAGGGCTTCTTGTTTTCGCAAGGCAGGTGGTAATTCGTAACGTCATCGATTCAGGAACGAAACTGAATGCCGACCTTTCTTCAAGCCTCATCCTAACGATCTTCGGTCATGATACACCCCTCCACGATGGAGCGATGATAATAAAAGGGGGGAAGATTTTAAGCGCGGGATGCATGCTGCCCCTCTCGGAGCAGGTGGATATTCGTCGAAGTTTCGGGACCCGTCATCGAGCGGCCCTCGGAATGGCTGAGGATACTGATGCTGTTGTCCTGGTTGTGTCGGAAGAGACGGGTGCCATCTCTCTGGCATATGATGCCAATCTGTATTACGACCTTTCAATGGAGGAGATCAGGAAAACCTTGAAAGAGCTGCTTTCACTGAGGGAAGAATCTTTAGAAAAACGGGAGGAGGCGCTCTTTGAGGATTAAATCGATCTTTGAACGTATTGCTCACAACTGGCCGGTAAAGATTCTCGCTATAGCTGCCGCGATCCTCCTTTCCCAGTTTTATAGAAACAGTACCCTAGAGGAACGGTATTTCAGCGTTCCCCTCAAGTTGATGGTGGATGAAAATTATACCCCTTCAACTCCTTACCCTCATGTTGCACGGGTGTCTCTCCGGGGTCCGGCGGATGAAATCTTTCTTATACTGGAGGATGACATAGAGGTATTCATCGATTTGAGGGAACGGCAGAACGAGGGACTATACCGTGCTCCTGTACAGTTTCGAAAGACCGGAACAGCCTCCTATGTGGAGCCTCTGGAGATACGGGTTGAACCTGCCGAGCTTACAGTAGCCCTGGAGAGAAAACTGCGAAGATCTCTGGCGGTATTCCCAAACGTCGTTGGTTTTCCTGAAAAGGGATATGAACTGGGACAGATATTTCTTAATCCTGAACGCCTTGATGTAGAGGGACCAAGAAGCAGGATATCTACCTTAAACACCCTGATAACCGAACCCATTGATATCACCGGTAAAACTGAAGATTTCTTCGGCAGAATAGCCGTTGAACGGGAAGATGATCTCCTTAATTTTCCTGGAGGGGACATCGTTGAGTTTACCGTAAAAATTAATGAATCGATCATTCTCAGGACCTTTGAGGATATAGATATCATCAGCCTGGACCTCAATCCTCTGCTTGAGATAGTCAGTCAGGAGACCCGGGGGACCGTAAAAGTTCAGGGAAACCTGGCCCTCCTTGAAGAACCGGGGAATATCAGGATCACCCTTGATGCTGGTGAGATACAGCAACCCGGAACATATGTCATTCCCACCAGGGTGGATGTTCCCCTGGGGGTTCTTGTTCTTGAATATGAGCCGAGGGAGGTAACCCTTGTGGTCAGTAAGTATACAGAGGAGGCAGAGCAGTGATTCGTGGAATTGGTATCGATATTGTCCATGTCAGCAGATTAAAACGGTGGGAGGCAATTCCCGGTATACTGGATCGATTCTTTCACCCCGGGGAAATCGAAGCAGCCAAATCCAGGGGTCTCTCAGCGAGCCTCTCTCTTGCCGCCCGTTTTGCCGCGAAGGAGGCTTTTGGAAAAGCTCTTGGCACCGGCCTTGAGGGATTAAAGCTCAGTGACATTCAGGTGCGGAACAACCACAATGGACAGCCCTCCATTCTGCTTCATAACAGAGCCAGGGAGGCATTTGAACGATTTGGGGGAAAGGAACTCCACGTTTCCCTTACCCATGAAAAGGACAACGCTGTGGCTGTGGTCATCATCGAGGGATAATTATGGAAAGCAATAAAATCTCATTCTTTGCTAAACAGAAATCTAAATGCCCGGTCTGCGGCGCCACTTTTATCAGGGAAGAATTATTAACCGGCCGGGGCAGGCTTATTGCGGGGGACCTCACCGAAGAGCTAAGAAGAAAATATGAACCTTCACAAAAATTTGGAGAGATTTTCCCTTTGATTTATCCGATTACTGTCTGCCCAACCTGTTATTATGCTGCTTTCCCGGGTGATTTTTTTGATATTCCAGGTGAATCGAAGGAAAAAATTGACGATGAATCGGGGAAACGTCTTGAAAGTATTCAGCGGATCTTTGACAGCCTGGATTTTCGCGGTCAACGGACTTTGAAAGAGGGAGTAGCGAGTTATTATTTTGCAATCATGTGTTATGACTATTTTCCTGGTGAGTTCAGCCCTGTTATCAAGCAGGGATTGTCAGCGATAAGGGCCGCCTGGCTTCTTAATGACCTCCATGCAAAATTCCCGGAGGAGAATTATGAATATCTCGCGAAAATCTTTTACCGCAAGGCACGGTTTTTTTATACTCTGGCAGTAGAATATGAGCAGGAGGGGGAACAGGGGGTAAGCGAGGCATATCACCTCGGGCCGGACCTGGATAAGAACTATGGATATGATGGTGTTCTTTATCTCGCGGCTCTTCTTGAATTGCATTATGGTCCCCGGGAGGATAAAGAGCGCAGGGAGCAAGCCCTTGGCGTTGCAAAACGGACAGTATCCAGAGTTTTTGGGATGGGAAAAGCCTCGAAAGAGAAGCCTTCAGCTCTTCTGGAAAAATCAAAGGAACTTTACGAGATTATCGGGGAAGAGCTGAAAGCGGAATGAAAAGAACCATTCATGGATAAAATCAGGATGACCCTGGCCTACGATGGAACTGATTTCGCGGGTTGGCAGGTGCAGAAGAGGGACCGAACGGTCCAGGGGGAGGTAGAAAAAGCCCTTTCAGAGATCAACGGCAAACCTGTAAGGATAGTCGCTGCAGGGAGGACCGATTCCGGAGTCCATGCAAGGGGGCAGGTGATTCACTTTCACACAGAGGTTTCAATCCCACCGGAGAAATACGCCCTTGCCCTGAATACCAAACTCCCCAGGGATGTGCGGGCCATGGAAAGTTCACAGGTCCCGGATCGATTTCACTCCAGGTTCGATGCCAGACTCCGGGTGTATCGATACTACATCCTCAATGCTGTGATATGCCCGCCGATGTTTGATCGTTATTGCTGGACCTTTAAACGTTCTATTGATATCCGCAAATTGAATGAACTCGCGGGGACCCTTCGCGGCGAGCACGACTTTACCACCTTTGCCTCAGCCGGGGACCCAAGTGATAACAAAGTCCGAAACCTTACCCGTATCTCTTTTTTTACACGGGATGGGTTTCTTGTGTTTGAAATTGCCGCAACTGCTTTCCTCTGGAAAATGGTACGTTCTGTTTTAGGGACTTTGCTCGAGCTTGAAGAACGGCAGGCCATCGCGGATGAAATGAGAGAGATTTTAAACTCCCGGGACCGAAGCAGGGCAGGTACGACCGCCCCGGCCAGGGGATTATTTCTGGAAAAGGTATACTACCATGAGTAAGGAAAAATACTGGAAGCTTCTCGATGACTTTGAGGACCTCCTTACCTATCAGCACCGGGTCCCTCACGAGGGGCTTCCAAAAAAGGTCCTTGACGGCACGATAACGGCGGAGATCCATGAAGCTCCCATCGATCAAAACCGCAAAGATCGTCTTGCGATCCTTGAAGAACAGATTTCCCAATGTACCGCTTGCGGGCTCCATTCAGGAAGAACAAACCCTGTTCCCGGATATGGTGTCTTGAATCCGAAGGTTATGGTGATTGGAGAGGGGCCCGGGGCAGAGGAAGATAAATCAGGACTGCCCTTTGTCGGCCGGGCAGGGAAATATCTCGATAAATGGCTTTCGGCCATAAACCTGGAAAGATCAAAAGATTGCTTTATTGGAAATATAATAAAGTGCCGTCCCCCGGGAAACAGGGACCCCCTGCCGGAGGAATCCTCGATCTGTCTTCCCTACCTCGAACAACAGGTGGACCTGATAAGACCGAAGGTGATACTTACCCTCGGAAGAATAGCCGCGCAGATCCTCACCGGCCATGTTGAAGGGATCGGCAGGCTCCGTGGAAAAACCTATTCCTACCGGGGGGTCCCTCTTATCCCTACCTACCACCCGAGCGGTGTTCTTCGGAATCCTCAATACCGGGGTGCTGTCTGGGAAGATCTGAAGCGGCTGCAGAAGGCTCTCGATGAGGCTTAAAAACCGGAATGAGTGATGCCTATTTTCAGGTAGTCTTTCAGACCCCTTTGAACAGGGTCTTTACCTACCTGCCCCCGGAAAAAGGCCGGGCCGCGCCTGGCTGTAGGGTCACAGCCCCCTTTGGACGCAGGACCCTTACCGGTTTTATAACAGGAAGTACTGACACACCACCGGAGGGGGATTTCCAACTTAAACGGATTTCAAGGGTTATTGATAAAACACCACTATTCGGGGAAGAGGAGATTGAACTCGCCTCGTGGATTGCGGGAAGGTATCTTTGTTCCATCGGAGAAGCCCTTTCCACAATGCTGCCCGGGGGAAAACGGGAGAGTATCATTCCTCTATTTGAGGCTGATCCACCGGGGTCCCTGGACGCGGTAAGCCTGTCGGAGGAACAGCGGAGGGCGGTTGAAGGGATAACCGGCAGGCAGGATGGATATTCCTACATCTACGGTATTACCGGATCAGGGAAAACCGAGGTATTCTTGCAGGTTGCAGAGGCCACTTTACAGGAAGAACGGGGGGTGATTTACCTTGTCCCGGAGATCTCCCTCACCCATCAGCTCACTAAAGAAATACGCGACCGGTTCGGCACATCGGTGGCGGTACTTCATTCCCGTCTTACCCCCTCCCAGCGTTATGTGGAGTGGATGCGGATAAAAAAAGGGGAGGCCCGGCTGGTGGTTGGTGCCAGGAGCGCGGTGTTCGCGCCGGTACATCCCCTTGGGCTCATTGTGATTGATGAAGAGCACGAGGGAGCGTATAAAAGCGGGAACACACCGCGGTATCACGCCAGGCAGGTGGCAATGAAACGGTGTTCCGGGGCAGGGGCCCGCCTTGTAATGGGCAGCGCGACCCCCTCGGTTGAGGCATTCCACCTGATGGAGCGGGGCAGGATAAATTCATATCATCTGACAAAACGGTTAAGCGGCGGAGCGGTCCCCACGGTAGCGGTTGTCGACATGAAGCGGGAGAAAGGAACCATTTCCCGGCTTCTCATTGAGGGGATACGGAGGACCCGGGAGGAGGGACGGCAGACAATCCTCTTTCTGAACCGCCGGGGCTTCACATACTTTTTTCATTGCAGAAGCTGCGGATACCAGATGACCTGCAAACAGTGTTCAGTCTCACTGACCTATCATAAGCATAAAAACAGAATGGTCTGCCATTATTGCGGCTACTCGGTCCCACCGTTAGATGTGTGTCCCTCCTGCGGGTCACTGGAAGTGGGATATTCAGGATTCGGCACCGAAATGGTGGAGGAGGATGTGCGCAAGCTTTTTCCCGACTACCGGATAACCCGGGTAGATACCGATGCCGTAAAAAAGCGGGGATCCCTGGAGAAAATATTTGAGGATTTTAAAAAGGGGGAGATCGACATCTTACTCGGCACCCAGATGGTGGCAAAGGGTTTGAACTTTCCCGGGGTAAAACTGGTGGGGATTGTGCTTGCCGACACGGGACTTCATCTACCCGATTTCAGGGCCCAGGAGCGTACCTTTTCCCTCATTATGCAGGTGGCTGGCAGGGCTGGACGATTTTTTCCTGATGGACAGGTAATTATTCAGACCTACAACCCCGAAAACGAAGCCATCGGTATGGCCGCGGAGGGAGCACTTGAGAAATTTTACGGGATGGAATTAGAAGCCCGAAAAGCCCTCGGATTTCCCCCCTGGACCAGGCTCTTTCGGATCGTATTCCGGGGGAAGAAGCTGGAAGTGGTAGAGAACGCCGCCGGGATATTTGCCAACCGGTTTCCAGACGGAGATGATAGTGAATTGCTTGGTCCTGCTGAATGTCCCCTCGCGGTAATATCGGGGAACTACCGGTATCAGGTGATTCTCCGTTCTTATCGTTTTCAGGTTACCCACAGGAAACTATCGAAGCTGCTTGAAGATATTTCCACACCATCGGGAGTTTATATTGAGGTTGATGTGGACCCGGTCAGCCTGCTTTAAATACCCCATTCCCACTCTAGAGAATTGCTCACCTCGTTGACCATGGCACTGAAATTTCAGTAGTATTAGGTCAGGATGGAAATTATCACACTCGGAGATGAAACACTGACAAAACCGGCAACGCTGGTTGCTGATATTGATAAAGGGATCGCTGATTTTACAGCGGCAATGCTCGAGACCATGATGAAGGGAAATGGTATCGGCCTCGCGGCCTCCCAGGTTGGATACCTTAAAAGGATATTTGTCTGCCATTTCCAGGGAGACATTCCGCGGGTATTCATCAATCCCGAAATCCTCCGGACGAGCAATGATCAGGAGACCTTTGAAGAGGGTTGTCTCAGTATTCCCGGGATCTATGCCGATGTTGTGCGCCCGGAAGAGATAACCGTCCAGGCATGGAACGAGAAGGGAAAACCCTTCACCATTGACGCCGATGGATTACTTGCCCGGGTTATTCAGCACGAAATGGATCATTTAAGGGGGGTCTTGTTTATTGACCATCTCAACCCGAAAAAACGGGAACGTGTAGTGAAACAATACTATCGAAAAGTTCGGGTCTGATGAGAATACTCTTTGCGGGAACCCCGGAAATCGCGGTCCCATCGCTTAAAAGCCTTGTGGAAAAACATGAAGTTGTCGGGGTCCTTACAGGACCGGACAGACCCTCCGGCAGGGGCAGGAAATTAAAACCCTCAGCGGTAAAAACCGCTGCCCTGGATCTCGGTATCCCGGTATATCAACCTGAACATGTACGGAGGGAAGCCCGTGAGACGATAAGCCTGATTGACGCGGAGCTGATGGTAGTGTTTGCCTACGGCAGGATTTTCGGTCCCAGGTTTCTTTCCCTTTTCCCGAAAGGTTCAATTAATATACATCCCTCCCTCCTCCCGAGATGGAGAGGTCCATCACCAATTACCGCCGCTATTTTACATGGAGACCGGGCAACAGGTATAACAGTCCAGAAGATAGCCCTCGAAATGGATTCGGGGGATATTATTCTTCAGCGGGAAATCCCTCTTGATGGCACAGAAACTACCGGCACATTGAGTGAAACTGCCGCGGAGTTGAGTGGAAAAATTATCCTTGATGCCCTTGAACTGATTGAGGAAGGGTTTGAAGGCGTTCCACAGAATTCGGAGGAAACAAAGTATTGTTTCCTCGTTTCGAAAAATGATGGTAGAATCGACTGGGGGCAGGGCGCTTGCACAATAGAACGGATGGTCCGGGCCTATTATCCATGGCCTATGGCATGGACTGACTTTAGGGACCAGCCCCTTAAAATTCATAAAGGATCTGTTTACAAGGGATCAACACCTTTGAATACCGGTGGGCCGGGAAAAGTGACGGGTATAGACAAGGGTTCTGGAATTTTGATACAAACAGGGAATGGAGTGTTTTCTGCGGAAGTTCTGCAGCTTCCCGGGAGGAAACCCCTGGAATGGCGTTCCTTTTTAAATGGTGTAGATAATTTTATTGGTTCAACACTCGGAGGCTAAATTTATGAGTCCCATTGGGGATTTTATCGTTCGTTTATTACCAAACAATCAGGATGATCCGGAGAGACGGTATTTTAAAACTGTTATCTTCATATCCATAGGGATGATTGCAATCATGGTTGTTGTCAGTCTCATTACTTTCCTTGTGACCTTTCAGGGGAAAGAACAGACTATGGTCCCGAATATTGAAGGGATGGCCCTTGAAAACGCCATGATCGAACTCCAGGAGAAAGCCCTGAATGCCACTATTCAGCTCCATTACACTGCAAGCCAGGCGGAAAAAGGACTCATTATCGGGCAGTTACCAAACCCCGGCACAATGGTAAAAGCAGACAGCAAAGTGATGCTCAAGGTTAGCAAAGGGGCGATTGTTGAACGCCTCAATGATTATGTGGGTTGGAGTATTGTTGATCTTGAGGCCCACCTGCGGAGCCTGGTAACAGTTTACGGTCCTCTGCTACAGATCAAGAAACCGGTAATGAGAGTCTTCGACGATGCCCCCCCCGGCACAATACTACAGCAGCGGCCGGAACCGGGAACCAAACTGACAATTCTGACAGACCTGAATCTGATAATTAGCCGGGGTCCCCAGGGACAGACAATTGCAGTCGGGGAATACATGGAGATGGAATTTGCCGAAGCCCTTCGGAAGGTAATCGCCGGAGGAAATAACTTCGTATTCAGCCGGCGAAAAGCCCGTTCCGGGGAAACTCCGGGAACAGTTGTGGCCCAGTCTCCCGCGGCGGAAAGCGAAGTACCAATGGAAACTCAGATTCAGTTGGTTATTGCCGAGCCTGCGGAAATTGAGGAGGGCTACGTGTTCGGGATCATGGAACGGACCTTCCCCGATTTTGCGGTTCCCGCGGAACTTACTATTGAATCCATATCTCCCCTGGGAGAGAGGAGCCGGCTCTACCAGTTAAGGCATCCCGGCGGTCTGCTTACCATACCCTATCTTCAGCAGGAAAACACCACCCTTGTTGTGTTAGTCGAAGGGGAAGAGCAGCTCAGGTTTGTGGTAAGAAAAGCCCGAACCACGGAGGATTGACAACAACAGAAAAGTATCATAACTTTTGGTAGTATTTGCGAGCGTCGTATAATGGTAATACCCAAGCTTCCCAAGCTTGTGCCGGGAGTTCGATTCTCCTCGCTCGCTGGATTATCTTTTTACCATTTCAACCCGGTATTCCAGAGGGTCCGAGAGTGTCAGGATATCAAGAAGGGGAATATCATATAGGATCCCCTTATCAATAAGTATCCCGCCATCATGACGAAGAATCCTGTTTTGGGTGAAGACATTCAGGGTGATGCCGGATTCACGGACCTGAGATGATACCCCTTTTTCACCAGCAAACTCCTCAAAGGCGTATTCGA
>JAGLYY010000293.1 GCA_023131935.1 Spirochaetales bacterium
ATGGGCCATAATGAGAACTGCTGAAGATAATAGATAATAAGAGGATCTGAGCATGCGAGTAGCAAACCCGATATATGATGTTGTTTTCAAATACCTTATAGGAGATATGAAAATAGCAAAACTCATTTTGTCCGGTATTTTGGAAACTGAAATAGAAGAGCTTGAATTTGCTCCAACAGAACTTCAAACAAAAATACAGAATGACCGGACGAATTTCACTGTTTTCAGGATAGATTTTACTGCCAGGCTTAAATATCCTGACGGGAAAAGCGAACTTGTAATAATAGAGATTCAAAAAGCAAAATTTCACACCGATATAATGCGATTCAGGCGGTATCTTGGCACACAGTACCAGAATAAAGAGAATATCTACATCAATGATGCAGGGGGAAAAAAGCCCCTGCCAATAAAAACAATATATTTTCTTGGACATAAGCTGGAACATACTGATGCCTCTGTAATAAAGGTAAAAAGGAAATATTTTGACGGAATAACAAATGAGCCAATTATTCATCCTGAAACGTTTATAGAAAGCCTTACTCATGACAGCTATGTAATTCAAATTCCGTCATTAAAAGAAGAACGTCGAAATAAACTTGAAATTCTTTTAAGTATCTTCGATCAGAGGAGACGGGATCAGGATATTCATTATCTAAATCTAAAAGAGGAAGATTTTCCCGAAGAATTTCGGCCCATAATCCGCCGCCTGCTTCAGGCAGGGCAGGAGAAGGAAGTGTGTGACGTAATGATTGTTGAAGATGAAATATTAGATGAACTTGCTGAACTTGAACGGAATATAGAAGTTAAGGACAAAATGATAGAAACTGATAAAAAAACGATAGAAGCTAAGGACAAAACGATAGAAGAACTTCGAAAGAAAATTAAATTACTGGAAGGATGAATCTTAATAGAATCTACCTGAGCAGTCACCTTTTATCAACCTTTTCATCCCGGAAGAAGTACTGCTATACTAAATTAATAGGAAGGAAACAGAAACTACAGGAGGACCGCTTACATGATTCGGTTATATTTTCAATTAAAACAAAAGGACGAAGATCTTCTCCGCCTTGTCTTTCCCCCGGGGTTCAGGATTTTTTTTCTTATCATCGTAATTGCCATCCTGGCAGGACTTGGAAGTTACCTCTCGGAGGGTAATAACAGCATACCCGTTGGTCCTCTGGTGGTGTTATTCATCTGCATACTGTCCGGCCTGTATGACGAAAGCTGGTATTTTAATCGAAAAACCGGGATCATTGAGCGGAGGTTCGGTCTTCTTTTTATCTTTCGAAGAACGGTTATTAACTTTAAAGACCTTGAAAAGGTTGAAATCCGCGAAATAACAAAAGGCAGCCTACAAACGAAAGCGCTGGATAAAAAGAAGCTCTGGGAAATTAATTACACGATCCTTTCCCTGGTAACAAAAAGCGGGGAAATCAGCGATATCGAAATGGTAAACTCCAGGCTTAAAAAGAAACTACAGGAAAAGGCAAAACGGATCGCCGATTTCTGTTCGGTACCTTTGGGGAAGGCTGTAGGCTATTAGGCTGTAGGCT
>JAGLYY010000294.1 GCA_023131935.1 Spirochaetales bacterium
CAGTCGGCGGGTAGAGTTGGGCAATAGCCCGGGCGGTAGTACTTTTACCACACCCCGATTCCCCCACGAGACCAAGGGTTTCCCCCTCTTTGATCTTCAGATCGATCCCATCAACTGCCCGGATGGCGCCAACCTGTTTCTTAAAAAGCACCCCTTCCATAATCGGGAAGTGGAGCTTCAGGTTCTTTAACTCTAGTAAGGTGTTATAATCTGCCACGCTACTCCTCCTATGCCTTTTGCCTGTAGAGCCAGCAGCTCACAGTTCGGGAACCACCGTCGAGTATTACCGGTTCCGGATACTTCTTCCGGCAGATATCCATAGCCCTGTCACACCGGGGGTGGAAGGGGCAGCATTCCGGAAGATCAATGAGGTTCGGCGGCTGTCCTTCGATAGAGTAAAGCTGCTCTGAGGAAGACTTGTCCATCCTCGGGACCGATTTGATCAACCCTTGAGTGTATGGGTGCTTCGGGTCCTCGAAGAGTTCATCGTTAGTGGCCTTCTCCGCGATCCGTCCCGCGTACATTACACAGATATTATCACACATGCCGGCGACAACGCCGAGGTCATGGGTAATAAGAATGGTAGATGTACCAAAATCGGCCGCCATGTGCTGCATAAGCTCAAGAATCTGTGCCTGGATAGTAACATCGAGGGCCGTAGTAGGTTCGTCGGCAATGAGGACCGCCGGGTTACAGCTTAAAGCCATAGCAATCATAACCCTCTGCCGCATACCGCCGGAAAACTGATGGGGATAATCATCCACCCGTTTTTCCGGGGAAGGTATACCAACCTTTTTTAGCATCTCTATTGCTACTTCTTTTGCTTTCTTTTTCTCAAGACCCTGGTGAAGCCTGATGGTTTCCGTCATCTGGGTAGATATCCGTAAGAAGGGGTTGAGGCTGGTCATGGGGTCCTGAAAGATCATGGAGATCATGTTTCCCCTGAGTTTGCGGAGCTCATTATCATCCATCTTAAGAATGTCTTTTCCGTTGAAGATGATTTCACCATCAACAATCCTGCCGGGAGGCATGGGAATCAGCCGCATAACTGAAAGATTGGTGACCGATTTACCGCATCCGGATTCGCCTACAATCCCGAGGGTTTCCCCTTTCCTCAGATCAAAGGATACTCCATCGACAGCTTTCACCATCCCTTCATCCGTTTTGAAGTATGTTTTCAGGTTTTTAACCTGCAAAATGATATCATCAGTTCTCATATCTGCATAAACTCCTTATTTGTTCTTGCTCTGGGGATCGAAGGCGTCCCGGAGACCGTCACCGAGAAAGTTCATCGCAAAGAGGAACAGCGTCATCGCGGCGGCGGGGAAGATAAGCCTCCATGAATAGAGGGTCATAGCATCAACCCCCTCTTTTACCAGAGTTCCCCAGGAAGCATAAGGGGCTGAAATACCCATCCCCAGGAAGGAGAGGAAAGATTCCATCATAATAAACGCGGGTACCCGTAAAGTCGCGTAAACGATAATAATCCCGAGGGAGTTTGGTACAAGGTGCCGGAACACGATTCTTGGGGTTGAGGCGCCCATAGACCTTGCAGCCTCAATAAACTCAGAGTTTTTCAAGCTGATAACCTGCCCGCGGACGACCCGGGCCACAGTCAGCCATGATACGAGGGCAAGTGCAATGAAGAGGTTTATCACGCTCCGCCCGACGATGGCCATGAGGATGATAACCATCAGCATGTAAGGCAACCCGTACATGACATCAACGACCCTCATGACGAAATAGTCGGTCTTTCCGCCGATGTAGCCGGCCATGGAACCGATAATAGTACCAATGAGGAATGATACGACAGTTCCGATCAGTCCTATGAGCATCGATACCTGACTGCCGTAAATGATACGGGCAAGCATGTCCCGGCCAAGATAGTCGGTACCAAGAAGATATAGGCGTTCGTGGGGATTCACGATTTTACCGCGCCATTCCATAGTATCATTTTCCGTCTGATACTTTATCTGCTCCAGCTTAAGGAAATCTTCGCTGTTTAACTCTCTCCCCTCCTTCTCCGCGACCAATTTCATATAGTCTTCAGTCTTCTCATACCAGAGCTCCCCGGCCGTCTTTGTCAAAGATGGAGGAAGGTCCTGGTGATTCGCGATAACTTTCCTGTAGGAATAGATGGGCAGAATAGGGGCTGTTACCGCCATCAGTATATAAACGACAACAATACCAAGGCTTATAACCGCCATCTTATTCTTCCGCAGCCGTTTCCAGGCGTCCTGCCCCAGGCTGACCCCTTTCACCGGTTTGTTGAATTCATTGATATCTGTTCCCATTTCTTTAATGGGAGCTTTTACAGCTTTTTCTTTCATTTCATCTCCCCCTTACTTGTAAGATATTCGCGGATCGAGGAAGGAGTACACGATATCCACGATGAAGT